>JAJOKM010000027.1 GCA_021129835.1 Thermodesulfovibrionales bacterium
GATAACACCTTTGTTATTGCTGCAGTCAATGTCGTCTTGCCATGGTCTACATGCCCTATCGTCCCTACATTTATGTGAGGCTTCACCCTCTCAAACTTTACCTTAGCCATAAAACTCCTCCATTTGCAATAATTAAGTAACTACCCAAGTTATTAGGTTCAAAGTTCACGGTTATAAAAATATAAGGTTGTTAACCGTGAACCTTGCTTGTTATTATTTACCCACCTTTTACCTTCGCGACTATTCCCTCCATTATGTTCTTCGGGACATCTTCATAATTGGAAAATTGCATTGTATAGCTAGCTCTTCCCTGTGTATTTGATCTGAGATCAGTAGCATATCCAAACATTTCGGCAAGTGGCACAATTGCACTTATCGCCTGCACACTACCTCTTTTTTCGACGGATTGAATTTTACCGCGGCGTGAGTTTATGTCGCTAATAACATCTCCCATATAATCCTCTGGAGTAATAACATCCACACTCATTATCGGCTCTAACAATGTCAATTGAGCCTTTTTAGCGCCATCTTTAAACGCCATGGACCCGGCTATCTTAAATGCCATTTCAGAGGAGTCAACTTCATGATAAGAACCGTCAACCAAGATTGCCTTGACATCAACAACAGGATAACCAGCGAGGACACCGTCATCCATAGACTCCTTTATGCCCTTCTCTACTGCCGGGATATATTCCTTTGGTATAGTTCCACCAACAATCTTATTAACAAACTCAAATCCACTCCCCTCTTTCATCGGCTCCATATCTATCCATACATGACCATATTGTCCACGCCCACCTGATTGCCTGACAAACTTGCCTTCTGCCCTCACTGAACTTTTTATAGTCTCCCTATATGCAACCTGTGGCTTGCCCACGTTTGCGCCAACTTTAAACTCCCTCCTTAACCTATCAGTAATTATCTCGAGATGGAGCTCTCCCATCCCTGACATTATTGTCTGTCCTGTCTCGTCATTATAAGAGACCTTAAACGATGGGTCTTCTCTTGCAAGCTTTGATAACGATACGGACAATTTTTCCTGGTCAATCTTTGTCTTTGGTTCAATAGCAACCGACATAACAGGATCAGGAAACTTTATTGACTCCAAAATTATAGCGTTATTTTCAGCACATAAGGTATCTCCTGTCAGGGTGCTTTTTAGTCCCACAACCGCTGCTATATCGCCTGCACAGACCTCTTTTATCTCTTCTCTTTTGTTGGCATGCATTTTTAGTAGTCTGCCGATTCTTTCTCTTGTATCTCTTGTAGAATTGTACGCATAAGATCCTGTCTTCAGTACCCCTGAGTAAACCCTAACAAATGTAAGCTGCCCCGCAAACTGGTCTGGCATTATTTTAAAGGCAAGGGCTGCAAATGGTTCATCATCAGATGCCGCTCTCTTTACCGTTGTCCCATCTGTTTGCCCCACGCCTTCTACATGCGGAATATCTATCGGAGATGGCAAATATTCAACTACAGCATCAAGCAGTAGTTGAATTCCCTTATTTTTGAAGGCAGCACCACATAATACAGCAGTAATCCTCATCTCTATCGTTCCCTGTCTTAGCGCCTTCTTTATTTCTTCAACTGTTATCTCGTCTCCAGACAGATACTTTTCCATTATGTCTTTATCAATATCAGCGGTCGCCTCCACCAATTTTTCTCTGTATTCTTTAGCCTGGATTATATATTCCTCTGGAACCTCGCCTTCACTGTAGTCTGCACCAGGAGTCTCATCATTAAAATAATATGCCTTCATTTTAACAATATCTATCAAACCTTTGAATCGGTCTTCTTTTCCTATAGGAATCTGGATAATAACGGGATTTGCACCCAATTTTTCGGTCATACTTTTGACAGCCATAAAAAAATCGGCGCCTACCTTGTCCATTTTATTCATAAAGGCAATCTTCGGAACCCCATACTTATTTGACTGTCTCCAGACAGTCTCTGATTGCGGCTCAACGCCTGCAACGACATCAAATACTGCAACAGCACCATCGAGGATCCTCAGTGATCGCTCAACCTCGATAGTAAAGTCCATATGACCAGGGGTATCAATTATATTTATCCTGTGATCTCTCCAAAGGCATGTTGTTGTAGCCGATGTTATGGTGATTCCCCTCTCCTGCTCTTGAGGCATCCAGTCCATAACAGCAGTGCCATCATGCACTTCACCTATCTTGTAGGTGGCGCCTGTATAGAAGAGGATTCGTTCCGTTGTTGTGGTCTTACCGGCATCTATATGAGCCATGATGCCAATATTCCGTATCTTTTCTAATGGAAACCGTGACATAAAATTTAAAACTCCTTACCACCTATAGTGAGCAAATACCCTGTTTGCCTCTGCCATTTTATGGGTATCTTCCTTCTTCTTCACAGAACCACCTGTATTGTTATAGGCCTCTAAAAGCTCTGCAGCGAGCCTTTCTTGCATCGTTTTCTCTTTACGACGTCTTGCAAAAGTCACAATCCATTTCTGTGCAAGGATTACCCTTCTGTATGGCTTGACCTCCATAGGAACCTGATATGTTACCCCACCAACTCTCCTTGGCTTAACTGCAACTACAGGTTTGACATTATCAATTGCTACCTTAAAAACCTTCAATGGATCTGACCCCGTTTTTTCCTTTAAAATATCAAGTGCTCCGTAAAACACCTTTTCAGCGATGAACTTCTTGCCATCCTCTAAAACAATATTAATAAACTTGCTCACAAGCTTATTATTATATTTTGGGTCAGGCAATATGTCCCTTTGTCCAGTTACTCTTCTTCTTCTTGGCATTTCATATCACTCCATTTTTATCAGTATGCACCTAAACACCTTACAACTAAAAAATAGACACAGAAGCCCCAAGCACTTAGCTATAGTAAAAGGGAGAGGTGTTTCACCTGGCCAAAATAACTAAATAGTCTGGCAACCAAGACGACTGCCAGACCGGGGCTTTCGATGTTTTTAAAAATTTTTATCTCTATATCTTGTATCTTATTGTATTTTACACGTTTCAGGCTTTATTTTTAAAATCCATTACAGACTGCAATAAACCTTACTATTTCGGTTTTTTTGTCCCGTATATGGATCTGCCCTGTTTTCTATTGGCCACTTCGGCACAATCAAGTACCCCCCTTATTATATGATACCTAACACCTGGAAGATCTTTAACTCTCCCGCCTCTGATCAATACCATTGAATGCTCTTGAAGGTTATGTCCTACCCCAGGGATATATGCAGTAACTTCCACTCCATTTGTAAGCCTTAACCTCGCAACCTTCCTTAAAGCAGAGTTTGGTTTTTTAGGCGTTGTTGTATAAACCCTCACGCAGACACCACGCCTTTGAGGACAGTTTTGGAGTGCCGGGCTTTTTGTCTTTTTTACGACCTTTTTACGTCCATTCTTGATTAATTGTGCAATTGTTGGCACTTTTTCTCCTATCCTTTTTTAACCTAATAAACTGAAAAGTTCCCGATCAACCGGGAAACCTATTAAGCTTACAAGAAAGAAAAAAAAATGTCAAGTCTTCGAATTGCCTCACCAAAAATCTACCTGTCTGCGTGCTTCTTGTCTGCGTGTTTTCTGTTAAAATCTATACAGGGATCATCTCCTCCCCCCATGTCTGGCCAGTCTTGGTGGCGGAGGGGGAAGAGGATTAAGGTGTGGGTGGCCTTCTCCTGAGAGTCTATTTTCCTGCACTCTGGCCGTCATTCCCGAGGCCTGCCCTCGAAGCTTGTAATCGGGAGCGGGTATGACGGCAAAAGTGATTTCTTTCAGACTTTTGCAAGAGGCTCAGAATGAGTATAATGATTAATAAACTCTCTAATAAGGCTAATCAAGTGCTTTATCGGAGTGTTCGTACTTAAAACGGGCAATAAAGCCAAAAGAGATGACTACTGGTATGGTAGAGATATCTCAGGGGGTGGGAGGCGTAATTAATGGAATGTACCCTTCAAGAAAACAAGCAATATTGCAACTGTACTTACGCTCGATGCAGTAGGAAGCCCAAGTGCTGTGAATGTCTCCATTATCACCGAGAAAATGGAGAATTGCCTGCGTGTTTCTTTAGTGCAGAATATGAGCGGACATATGATCGCTCTTTGAAAAACTTCCTCAAGATGAAGGCACTCTAATAAAGCTCACGGTATTTAATCAGACATAAAAGGAGCAATACGACAGGAAGGTGATCTGGTTCTCTGTCGCTTTATATTTGGGAGAGAGCAGATGATTTTAAGTAGCCAGCCGGTGTGGTGGAATTGGCAGACGCGGCGGACTCAAAATTCGTTGAGCTTTTGCTCGTGTGGGTTCGACTCCCACCACCGGCACCATCAAAAATCCTTACAAATCAGGTTAACGAAAAAAACAGTAACTACCCAGGTACTCAGAACTCAGTATTCAGAATCCAGTAATAGCGAACTTCCTCATCAGCATTCTGGATACTGAATACTGAGCAGTTACAAAACATTGTACTAGTTCCTTTACGCCTTTGACTTGTCTACCACTTTGCCTCTTTCCAGCCATGACATCATGCCCCTTAATTTTGATCCAACCTCTTCAATTGGATGTTCTTCGCCTTTCCGCGTTAGGGCGTTAAAAACAGGTTTATTTGCTTTGCACTCCAATATCCATTCCCTTGCAAAGATGCCGTCCTGGATATCTCCTAAAATCTTTTTCATCTCTTTTTTGGTCTCTTCTGTGATGATACGACGGCCCCTTGTAAGATCTCCATACTGGGCGGTATTGCTGATAGAATACCTCATATTAGAAATGCCACCCTCATAAATGAGATCAACGATAAGCTTTACCTCATGAAGGCATTCAAAGTATGCCATCTCAGGGGCATAACCAGCCTCTACCAGTGTCTCGAATCCTGCCTGAATTAGCGATGTGAGACCTCCGCAAAGAACGACCTGCTCACCAAAGAGGTCTGTCTCGACTTCTTCTTTAAATGTCGTCTCTATAATCCCTGCCCTTCCTCCTCCAATAGCAGATGCGTAGGCAATGGCTACCTCCTTTGTATTTTTCGATATATCTTGATGAATTGCTATCAGACATGGAACACCGCTTCCTCCGGTATATTCAGCCCTCACTATATGTCCAGGACCCTTTGGAGCGACCATAAATACATTAGTATCCGATAATGGCACTATTTGCCCAAAATGGATATTAAAGCCGTGCGCAAAGGCAAGATATGCCTCTTTTTTCATGTGCTGGGCTATTTCGTTATCGTAGACATAGGATTGCGATTCATCAGGCAGCAGGACCATTATTATATCCGCAATCTTGGCAGCCTCTGCTGGTGTTACGACATCAAATCCTGCTGCAACTGCTTTGTCCCAGCTGGAACCTCGTCTCGATCCGACGACTACATCCATTCCACTGTCTCTAAGGTTGTTTGCATGAGCATGTCCCTGGCTGCCATATCCGATTATCGCAATCTTCTTTCCTTTCAGGGCATCATGGTTAGTATCTTTGTCGTAATAGATCTTCATAGTTTTGCCTCCTTATTGATGTTTATATTTAATATAACAATATAACACATTC
>JAJOKM010000085.1:0-2241 GCA_021129835.1 Thermodesulfovibrionales bacterium
ACTACACTGCCTCCCAAGAATTCATGGCAATCCGCCGGCCGGAGCCTGCTAACCCCTCCAGACATGGTCAACTGCATTTGGCTTACAATACCGGCAAGTATCTCTTGAGCTCGTACTCGGTTATCTGAGTCCTGTACTCATCCCACTCAATCCTCTTGTTTTTGATAAAGGAATCAAAAACGTGGTCACCGAGAGTCCTTCGCATCAGCTCACTCTTTTCAGTAAGCTGGATAGCTTCCCAGAGGCTATCGGGCAGGGTATCTATCCCCCTTTTCTTTCTCTCCTCCTCGGTCATCTCATACACGTTTTCTTCTATCGGGTCTGGAACTTGGTATCCCTTCTCAATCCCTTCCAGCCCGGCAGCCAACATCACGCTGAAGGCAAAGTAGGGATTACAGGCAGGGTCGGGCGACCTGAGCTCTATCCTGGTGGAGTTTTCCCTGCCTGGTCTATATTCGGGAACCCGGATCAGGTCGGACCGGTTGCGCCGCGCCCAGGAAAGGTATACCGGCGCCTCATAGCCCGGAATCATCCGTTTGTAAGAATTGACCCACTGGTTAGTGATTGAAGTGATTTCAGGAGCATGCTTCAGCAGACCAGCGATATATCGCTTGGCCGTCTCGGACAGATGATACTCATCGTTTTTGTCAAAAAAGGTGTTCCGGTCACCTTCGAACAGCGACTGATGCACGTGCATACCACTGCCATTGATGCCGAAGATGGGTTTGGGCATGAAGGTGGCATAGACCCCGTGTTTTAAGGCTATCTGCTTAACTACGAGACGGTAGGTCATCACATTGTCAGCCATAGTCAAGGCGTCAGTGTACCTCATGTCTATCTCATGTTGACTGGCGGCAACCTCGTGGTGGGAATACTCAACACAAATGCCCATCTCCTCCAGGGCGAGCACTGTCTCTCGTCTCAGGTCGCTGGCCATATCCATAGGTGTTAGATCGAAGTAGCCTCCTTCGTCTAAAGTCTGAGTCCCTTTTGAATCCCGAAAGTAGAAATACTCCAGCTCAGGCCCGACATAAAAGGTATAGCCCATCTCTGCCGCCCGTTGCAGGTTCCTCTTCAAGACATATCTCGGGTCGCCCTTAAAAGGCTCACCACCGGGCATTAAGATGTCGCAGAACATGCGGGCTACAGCCTTCTCCTTTGGCCTCCACGGGAGCAGTTGAAAAGTATCGGGGTCAGGCAGAGCCACCATGTCACTCTCTTCAATGCGAGCAAAACCCCGGATGGAGGAACCATCGAAGCCCATTCCATCCTCCAGGGCACCCTCCAGTTCCCCAACCGTGATGGCGAAACTCTTAAGCATACCAAGGACGTCGGTGAACCACAGCCTGATGAACTTTACGTCATGCTCCTTGGTCATCTTGAGGACATATTCTTTAGCTTCTGTAGATTTTTCGACTTTTGTTGTCACCATTTTGCTCAGCCTCCCTTAAATTTAATAGGTTTATTTAATTCTACTTTGAATTTGCGCCCATGTCCATATTTGACTTATTCCCGAAAGCTCTCACCCCCCCATCTGTCTTGGATTCTCCAGCTTCGATGAAATCCACCTTTATTTAAATTAGATCGCCTCTTCGCCTTTTTCCCATTTCTTACTCTAATCTCTATGGTTTGCTCATTTTTTAAACACAATGCATATCAAATCTCCGCCTATCACTGCTTTCCCGGATAATAAGGTGTTCGGTGAACCTCCCTATGCCCTAAAACGGCAGTTCACCCAAAACTAACAGCCCGAAGGCGGGAATCCACAAACCAAAAGGTACCCAAATAAGCAATGACCAGCCTACAATTTTAGCTGATATCTTGCCAAAGCCTAGGAGAAAAATCATAAAGGTAATAATAGTATACCCAACGGCCGCAAATCCAAAATAAGGGGCGGCGGGAATCAACGGCGTACCAACAAACCAGATTATAGCATAGATCGCGGATAAAAAAGCCGTCGCCAGGCTGACCATCCCTGCGCTTCTCAGATCTGACAGTCCAGCCATTAAAGAGTAGCCAATTATGATATAGAGCAGGCCATAGGGGACAACTAAACCGCCCGTAACCATGTCACCAAAAACAATCGCGTTAACAAAGCAGCCTATAATTATCCCACCTCCTACCACAATACCCATAAGTCCAGCTCCTTTAGGCTCTGCCTTACCCAGCAGCGCCAAAGCCACAGGAATCCAAAAAATCGAAATCATTATCAGCATTATCTCAGTCATAATTAAAGATCCT
>JAJOKM010000085.1:2341-5470 GCA_021129835.1 Thermodesulfovibrionales bacterium
AAAAAATTGAATTTATAATCTTTCCCCTTGCTTAGCTTTTGCATCATCCCTTCTCGAAGAGACTAAAAATCAATTCCGCCATTAATCCAGTCACATTATTTTGCTTCTCAGATTCATAGCTCACCTCCTTTTGTGAGTGTTAGTCCCTGACCACAGCTCACTGCTTTTTAATTAACATCTAAAGGAAGTATAGCAGGCTAATGTTTCCAACAGATTACGGCCAGATTAAATCTGTGTTACAAAATTAGACCCTTATCGACGCATGCCCACCGCCAGATGATGAAAATTCTATTTGCCACTGCCCTCTGACACAAGATGCGGAAATTTATCGAGTTGGAGAGCGGCACTTCTTGCCGCATAGAGGGTAAAAAGCGTTTCTGTTAAATGATACCCAGACTTCATCGTTTATCTCGTAGTTCAACAAACGTCTGGTAGTGGTTGCATGCAGCTCTAAACCTGCAATATCGATTATAATCTTCAGCGCAGGACCATTCTGGATTATGCCTATGATTACTCCTCTTATTGAATTGTCCTTTTTTTCTGAACCCAGGACCACATCCTCGGGATGGATGCAAAGGGAGATATTCTTCTTGCGCTCAAATATGGGATACCTTATGGTGTATATTTTAAACGGGTTTGACCCATTAATCACCTCAATTGTTGCTCTATCACGATTCAATTCGACAACCCACCCTTCAAAGATATTCCTTGCCCCGACGAATCTGGCCGCAAATTCTGTCTTGGGACGGTAAAACACCTCCTCCGGCCTGCCAATCTGCTGTATTTCGCCTTCATTCATGATCGCGATCTTATCCCCAACAATCATCGCCTCGGTCAGATCATGCGTCACATAAATTCCAGTTATGCCAGTGCTTTTCAGAATGTTTTTCAGTTCTTCTCTTAATTTCTCCCTTAGAACCGGGTCCAACGCACTCAACGGTTCATCCAGGAGTAAAATATCCGGATCCATAACCAGGGCTCTGGCCAAGGCGACTCTCTGCTTCTGCCCTCCACTTAAATGAGTAATTCTTTCATTCCCAAAATCTCTAATTTCGAGTATTTCCATTGTTCGATGCACTCTGCTCATTACTTTATTTTTGGGCAATCTGCGCATCTCTAAGCCAAAGGCAATGTTTTCAAATACGTCTTTATGAGGGAATAGGGCGTAATCTTGAAAAACAAAGCCAATATTTCTTTTTTGGGGTGGTAAATCATTTATAGCTTTATTGTTCAGCCTTATATCTCCGCTGTCTTGCCTTATTAATCCGGCTATTATTTTCGATTGAGTAGCTTTACCGCACCCGCTTGCTCCCAAGAGCGCCACTATTTCTCCGTCTGCCACACTCAGGCTGATGTCATGGAGAACAACTCTATTTTTGAATTTTTTAGCGATATTTATCAGCTCAATCACGATCTCACGACCCTTTTAAATAGTATAAGCGTGGTGAAGGAAATTGCTATTAACACTAAGGAAAGCAAATTAGCCGTCTCTCTTTCTCCGCTTAAAGCATTGTTAAAAATCGATAGCGGCAGAGTCACTAATAGCCCGCTAACCATCATAGTAGCGCCAAACTCCCCTATAGCCCGAGCATACGCCATTACTATTCCGGACAGCACCCCTGTTTTTGATAAGGGCAGGATAACTTTCCGGAATATTTCAAGCTCATGCGCTCCAAGCGTCTTTGCAGCATCAATCAGAGAAGGATGAATGTCTTTCATTTTTGTTCTGGTACTGCTAACAATAAAAGGCATGGCAACGAACGTCTGGGCGATGACGATGGCGAAGGTCGTGAACATAATTGTAATTCCTAGTATGTTAAGAGGATATCCAATTAACCCAAACCTTCCAAACGTTAGCAGGAGCAGGTATCCAGCTACACTCGGCGGCAATACAAAAGGAAGATTTACCAGTGTATCCAGCACATTTTTCAGCGGGAAACTCTTGTACGTAAGCACGTAGGCGAGCGGAACCCCCACGAGTAAAGAAATCACGGTTGAAACCATGGCAGTCAGCACACTCAATATGATTGGATCAACTACCGCTCCGGATAATAAAATCCTGAAATCCACCGGGCTCGAGAAAATGTTAAATACCAGTGCCAGGAGCGGAAAAATGATCAACAGAGCAAACACCAAAAAACTGAGGCCGATCGAAAGCTTAAATCCGATATTCAAGTAATTACTACGGGTCAACATGCTCCCTCCTACCTTTCCACAGCTAACCTCGGCACGACTACAACCATTTCGTTCCTGGCAAATACGCTGTAATCTGTCACCATGCCTTCCTCTGTGAGGATTTTCATGTGTTTCAGGCTGGCTGAGGCAAACACGTCAGCGCCAGCTTCACCGCCTATCGCTCCACCCTGTATTCGCTGTCTTAAAGAGCCGGAGCTTGCAAATAGCAGCTTTATCTCACCACCGGTCATCTTTTCGAATTCAGCAGTTATTGCTTCAAAGACACTGGTTAACGATGCTGCTGCATAAACCACAATAGTATCTTTGATCTCTTTCGGCGTGAAAGGTTCCGTGTTAGTCACCGCACCGGCAAATCCATGCTTGACAAGTATATTCTGACCTTCTCGAGATAGTACAAACCTGATAAATTCGGCGGCCGCTTCCCGGTCGTCGCTACCCTTCAAGACTGCGACCGGGTACTCCGGCACTACGTTGATTTCTTCAGGTATTTCTATAATTCTAACTTTCTCTTTTTCGGTGTAGGCATCCGTTCGGTAAACAAACCCGGCATCGACTTCCTTCAAAACAACCTTGTCCAGAACAGCTCTGACGTGGATATCCCTCGTAACAATGTTGTCTCTGATCTTTTCGGCGAGATCCGGATCGGTCTGTTCCAAATTATAAAGAATCTCCGCTGCATACTTTCCCGCCGGAACATGTCCGGGATCTCCGGAGGCAATCTTTACTCTTTCTAGCCCCAAATCCTCGAATTTGACTATTTTTACCTCATTTTTTTCGACGCACCCCACGACCAACACGGCAAACACTAATATGGATAATCCGACAATAAGCCTTTTTTGCATTATTCCTCCTTTGTAATAGTTCACCCCCACCCTAACCCTCCCCCGTCAAGGGGGAGGGAATTAAGGAATATTATCAATAAACATTCCCCCT
>JAJOKM010000055.1 GCA_021129835.1 Thermodesulfovibrionales bacterium
TTTTTACGACTTCATCAATTTTGATATTTAAATTTTGATTTTTGATATTATTTAGTGTGCGGGACTGAGGGAATGACAATCAGAGACTTTTGAAAGAGAGACTGCTATCATGGAAAGGTATTAATATCAGTTACTTACAAAATACCCCCCGGTGTCAAGTGCGTCCGAGTGTCAGCGTCAAGGGGGAGGGAATTAAGGAATATTATCAATAAACATTCTCCCGCCTCTCGGCGGGAGGGGGTTGGGGGAGCTGAACTATTACTTCATCTGTAATCTTCACTAAAACTTCATAATTTTGTAACATCTCTGTAACAGAACACACGTTATTATAATGTAATAGCAAGGGTGTTACGGCAAACCAAAACAGAAGGGGGCAAAATGATGAAGAGTAAATATGTATTTGTTATTGGGCATCGTATTCCGGATAGTGACTCGGTCTGCTCAGCCATAGGGTATGCTTACTTCAAGAATCATCTGGACAAGACGCGGTTATATATTCCCTGCAGGGCCGGCAAATTAAACCAAGAGACAACTTTTATCCTCGAGAGGTTTAATTTAGAAGTCCCTATGCAGTTAGACAGTGCCGTAGCTACAGTTGAAGATATGGATATTAGAGAACCGATATCTATTTCACCGGAGCATTCTATCATGGATGCCGGCCATTTAATCAAGGATACAAATATTCAGAGTATTCCTGTGGTAAATGCAGAAAAGAGAGTAGTTGGCATTATGGATAAAATAGATCTGGCAGTCCATTATGTTGAAAGAGTAGGAATAGAAGATCTATCGGCAATCCCCGTCAATTTATGTGTGTTAGTATCTGCCTTGAAGGGGAAAGTCTTAGCTAACAGCGGAAAGGTTGCCGCTATTTCTGGCGACATATTCATTGCAGCCTCACAGAGAGGGACTATCATCAATAGAGCGAAGCAAGGGAATATCGCGATTATAGGTGACCGAACCGATGTCCAGATGGATTTAATCCAAGCAGGGTGTTCAGTCTTAATTATTACTGGAGACCATCCAGTCACCAAAGAGGTTTTATCTCGGGCTAAACGAGCAAAAGTGTTGGTGATTAGCACTCCGTATCGCTCATTTGCTACAGCCAAAATAATCAATTTATGTATGCCGGTTTCAGAGATTATGTCTCGAACGATACCTACAGTTGTACAGAAAAGCAGCATAATTGAAGTGAAAGAAAAAGTTTTAGAATCAAGATACCGGTGCGTCTTAGTGGTTGACGATGATAATCGCCTGACTGGTATTATAACCCGCAGTGACCTTCTCGACTCCATCCAGAAGCAGATCATTTTGGTGGATCACAATGAAATATCACAAGCAATAGAAGGCATAGAACATGCTGATATCATCGAGATTATCGATCACCACCGGGTAGGGGATATATCGACTATAAGGCCCATTACTGTTTACAACGAACCCATCGGGAGCACATGCACCATAATAGCTTATCAGATATTCCTGCACCGGATTAAGATGGCCCCAGAGATTGCCGGGGCATTGCTATCCGGCATATTATCAGATACCCTTCTCCTGACCCTCTCTACCAGCACGAAGAAGGACCATGAGATGGCCAGTAAATTGGCGAGGGTTGCCGGTTTAGGTTTGGTGGCTTATGGTAAGGAACTGTTGGCGTCAAGCAACAACATCAAGGGGAAGACTCCCAAAGAAATCCTTTTTCAGGACTTTAAGGAGTATTCGCTGGCAGGCAAGAAAATCGGTGTTAATCAGATTATGGTATTTGACGATACCGATTTAGATGGTCTTGAGGATGAGATTAAAGCAGAAATGGATACACTTTGCAAGGGTGAAGGATATGACTTAGTCGCTTTTCTGATAACGAATCCGCTCCAGAGAAAGGGAGAGGAGATTATTGTTGTGGGCGACAAACACATTGTCGAAAAGGCATTTGGAGTGACGGTGAAGGGTGATAAATGCTTTATCCCCAAAATCTTGTCTCGAAAAAAGGATTTTATTCCGAAGATTTTTGGGTGGCTGCAAAGCAATCCTGTCGGAATTGCCACGCCCTTCGGGCTCGCAATGACATTTTCATGCCTTTAATTCACCACCTCTTTAACTGCCTTTACTCCTTATATATGCCCTCACAAATTTAGCTTCATCATAGCTCACCTTGCCTTTAAAATGCTCGATAACGTGACTTAGCTGCCATGACTGAAGGGCTAAAAACAGTTTCTCGATTTCATCACGCCTTTCAGGGTCAACAAGCCGGTCTATGTTAATATCGCGACGCTCCATTATCATGCGTTCGAGATGGCTTGTGATAGTCGATGTTGCAAGATTGCGCTTCTTTGCAATCTCCTCTACCGAAAGTCCATTTGTAAAAAGTTCATAAGTCTTTTCAAGGGTCTCCCCCTTTGACTTATTGAGGATCAGTCTGCCGGGCAGGAAAGAAAGTTGTCTCTCGGGAATTGAGATGTCTGGATTTTCATCAATCCAGGTCTTTATCGCCTTTATGAAATCATTTCCATACCGTTCAAGCTTAGCATCCCCGACTCCGCTTATCTTTGTCATATCAGATAATGCCGTGGGATAGCGACTGCACATTTCGTGAAGTGTCTTGTCGGAAAATATTATATACGGGGGCACCTGCTGCTCATCAGCCAGTCTCTTTCTGAGGGTGCGGATCCTTTCAAAAAGGGCCTCATTATAGGGCTCAAGTGCGGTTTCGTCGCGATGCTTCTTTTTGTCTCTTCACGTTTCAATGCAGAAATCTTCTCCTTGCCAAAGAGTATCTTTCTCCCCTTTTCGCTAAGTTTCAATACAGGGTATCTGTCACCGTCCTGATATATGACATCCTGGGCAAGCAGCTCATTAACTATGAAGCTCCAATGATTTTTATTTTTATGACTGCCTGCACCGTATGTCTTGATCTTGTCGTGTTCAAGGTTGCGTATGCGCTTTGTATTAACGCCCGTAACTATATCAATGACATGCCCGATCCCGAAACGCTGGCCTGTCCTCGATATGGCTGACATCAGTATCTGGGCATCGATCGTAACGTCGATCCTCTCGACTATATCACCGCAGATGTCACAGGCGCCGCAGTTTTCATTCCCGTAAGTTTCGCCAAAATATTCAAGAAGCTGCCTGCGCCTGCAGACATTATGTGATGCATATCTGACGGTCTGATTCAGCTTTTCCATAGCTATTGCTCTCTCTTTATCGTCACTGATCTGATCGATAAAATACCTTAGTCTGGGAATATCTCCTCTGCTGAAAAAAAAGATGCAGTTAGCAGGAGCGCCATCACGTCCTGCACGCCCTGTTTCCTGATAATAGCCTTCGATGTTTTTGGGCATGTCTGCATGAATAACGAACCGGACATTCGACTTGTCTATCCCCATGCCAAAGGCGATTGTTGCTGCAATTACACTTGCTTCGTCCCTGCTGAACGACTCCTGGTTTGCTTTCCTCGCCTTCTGTGTCAGTCCGGCATGGTAAGGCAGGGCTTTAATACCATGTCTCGACAGGGTATCAGCCAGATACGAAACATCATCACGCGTGGTACGGTAGATTATCCCAGATTCGCCGGGATGCGCCCTGAGAAATTCAAGGATCTGCGACAGCAGTTCATTTTTTCTCTTCACCTGATAAAAAAGGTTCGGTCTATTGAATGAGGCGCGTACTAAAAAAGGAGATCTAAGGCTGAGCTTAGTGATGATATCATTTTGAACCTTCGTAGTGGCTGTAGCTGTAAAAGCTGCAACAGGGACACCGGGAAAAGTCTTTGTAATATTCGAGAGGCTTAAGTAGTCTGGACGGAAATCATGCCCCCATTCGGAAATACAATGTGCCTCATCTATGGCAAATAGGGCGATGGGAATTTCCTTCAGTGTTTCGATAAAATCCTGCATTGCAAATCGCTCAGGGGCTATGTAGAGCAGCTCCAGGAGATGACTCCTCAGCTTGTTAAAGACAGCAGCCATCTCTTTCTTTCCTATCGAACTGTTTATAAAGGCCGCAGTGATGCCGTTTTCGAGCACGGCGTCAACCTGATCCTTCATAAGAGAGATAAGGGGGCTGATGACGACAACAGTCCCCTTAAGTATCTTGGCGGGTAGTTGATAGCAGAGCGATTTCCCTCCGCCTGTGGGCATGACAGCAAAGACATCTCTTTTGTCAATTATGTTCTTAATTATGGCTTCCTGATTCGAACGAAACTCCTGAAAACCAAAAACTTTTTGCAATGTATCAAGCATCGATATTTTATACCGTCAAAGCTCACAAGTTAGTAAAAGTTCAGTTTAGCGCAAGGGCGCATAGAAGTTGCAAGTTTTTTTGGAGAGTATTATACATAGAAATGCGCTTGGATTTCAATGGATGCGATGTCTTTTCTCCTTGTCATCACTGATAAACCACCAGTCCCGTCAGAATCACCAGCAGGGCAAGAATGGCGTAGTCTGAGTGGGTCATACGGGGTTCTCTCATATACGTTCGGCGCCCTCTGCGGTAGCCTCGTCCCTCCATCCCTATCGCCAGTTCCTCTGCCCGGAGGATGGAGTTTCTGATTAGCGGTATCACCAGTGCGGTAACACTCTTCATTCTGGTCTGTATGCTGCCATTCCTGAAGTTGGCGCCCCGGGCCATTTGCGCCTCTTTGATCTGTTGGAGTTCTTGCAGGAGGGTCGGTACAAATCTCAGCACAATCGATACCATCACCGCCACATCGTGTGATGGAATGCCCAGAGGTCTTAATGGACGCAGTAACCTCTCAAGGCCGCTCATGAGCTCCGATGGCATGGTGGTCATGGTGAGGATCGCAGCGCTCAAGATCAAGAACACGAATCGCCAGGTGAGGAGCGCCCCTCGATATAATCCTTCATATGTGGTCAGCGGAAATAGCTGAATGGGTGTCCCCTCAGTGAAAAAGAGGTGCATCAGAAATATTAAGACAAAGAAGATCGCCATCGGCTTAACCGCCCTCAGCAGATGAGCCGGAGACAGGCGAGCGATGAAGGCTACGGCGGCAATGAAGATGGTGATTGCTACTGCGGTAAAGGCATCCGCCCGGAGAACCGTTATGCTCACCAGCATAACCGCCGCTATCTTTACTCGTGGGTCGAGCTTATGAACAACTGAGCTGCCGGGGGTGTAATAGCCGAGCTTATACATAATTTGTGGAAATATCTAGGCCAAGGTCTCTGGCCATCTGGATATCATCCTTGGCAGATATTCCCTCAGTAGTTAAATAGTCGCCTAAAATCATCCCAGTAGCTCCAGAAAAAAATATCATTGGTTAAATATCCTTTAGATTGCAGT
>JAJOKM010000112.1 GCA_021129835.1 Thermodesulfovibrionales bacterium
TTATACTACCCACTTAAAACAGCGAGGAACCTTTATTTTTATTTTGGTTCTTCTCCTACTTAGGCGCCTGTATCGGCGGAAGATTTCTTTTGGCACGAATCCAGTTGATTGCAGAGATCACACCCGGTCGCTTGGCAAACCACCGCTCTATTGCAACTTTTCCCGGAAAATTCATCAGCATAAGACCGACCAGGATTGTGATAATTCCTTGACCCGGTAAAAATAAGAGCACAAAACCTGCCACGACGAATAATACACCAAAAAAATTTTTAATAAATATTAATATAAAATAGAGGGTTGGATGCAGCTTACGGTAGCGACCAGACCTCCTCTTTCTATTTGTAAAATAGTCTACTGGAATTATAGCAACTAATACAGGAACCATTGCAATGGTTACTGCAAATGCAACTAATGAAACTAATGGAAGAATTGCTAACCACCAGAGTATGGCTTCATGAGTGATAACATATTCAAGCATGAGATTCTTTCTGATTCTCCAGGACTATCTTGCAAACCTCTTCAAGAGCCTGATCCAACTTTTCAGGCATTGTGCTTCCAGACTGCGCCATAGCCGGCCTTCCTCCGCTGCTGCCGCCAACCACAGCCGCAACCTTTTCTATAATACTTCCCGCATGAACCGGTCCAAGAACCGTTCCTGCTTGCTCAATCTGATGCCACTTCTGCCTCTTTAAGCCATAATAGTCTCGAGCCATTGATAACTTGGGCATTTATAGACTCTATCAGCTCGCCCGCCTCCAGATCAAGGCCTTCACTCCGAGCAAAAGGATTAAATGATACCGCTGTTTTTATCTTTATAAGTCTCTTCGCCTCACTCTCTTTTGCCTCTTTCATATCAACTCCCATTGCCTTTGCAATATCCACAAATATCTCTCTGTCTGTTTTTGCCTCGCCAGCAGGCTCAACCGCCTTGCAGACATGCCTTAATCTGCCAAGATAATCGACTATTGTTCCATCAGCCTCAAGAAATGCTGCTGATGGAAGGACTACATCAGCCTGCTTTGCAAGCTCGGTGAGGTGGGAGTTTTGGACTATAAGAAAACCAACATCTGGTCTCTTGTCGAGCGGCACAGCGCCTATTGCATAAAGGAGAGTCAATCCTCCGGAAATCATGTCGTTGTAAGATTTTCCGTTAGTCGTCAGACCCATCATCAGCGCTCCCTTTGCATTGCTCTCTATCGGAACTGATACGGCAGCGCCTTTTAAGAGACTGATATTTGCAGCAGCAAGGTACATAGCTGGCGAAGTCAATATTATAGGATTCTCTGCTTCAACAAAAAGCGTTGCCGCCGTATCTATTATCTCGGTTGTGGAAGCCCCTGAGACTTCTGAAGTCAGCCTTTTGTCCCCCGCGATGCCTTTATCTATTATTGCCTTTGCAAAGGATCTGAGAGTCTTTGTCTCATCTCCGACGAGATTTGCTGCTGCCACCGGCGCAATAGCCGGCTCTGCTGAGTTAATGGTAATCAATTTTAGACCGGCATTAACCCTTCTTCTTATAATTGCATCGAGGGCAGGCAAGACCCTTTCCTGCTGGTCCGGGTCGAGATCAACCAGAACAAACAGATCTGCTGACTCAATATCGGCATCGCCAGAAATTAATGTGTCGAGATCACCATAAAGGCTTACAGTCGTATCGATGTTTTTAGTCTTTACCACATCAAAAACCAATCTCTTTAAAGTAAGGGCGTCTTCATTTAATAAACTACCAGTCGTTATAAATCCAGAGTTTTTAGTTGACTTTTCGAGCTCCTTTGCTAATACGTCTATTACATTCTGCCAGGTAGTCTCTCTTAATTCGCCATTAACGCGGATTAATGGGAAAGTAACCCTCGTATCAGCCTCAATACAGTCAAAGCCAAACCTGCCGTAAGCACAGATGTATCTTTCAGGAGAACCTTCTACTTCACCAGCAGTAATAAGCATCGCAGATCCATCTTTTGTCCTTACAGTTATATCACAGCTATTTCCACAGAGAAGGCAGACAGAATTTATCTTCTCATATTCCCATTCCCTACCCTTTCTCCACCTGTCAGCCTCAAGGAGGGCATTAACAGGACAGGCATCAATACAACTGCCGCAGAATGTGCATCCTGATTCTTTGAGGGGTTTATCATTAGCCGTTATAACCTTTGAGTCAACCCCCCTGCCCATAAATCCAAGGACATTAGTTCCCTGTTCTTTGCAGATCCTCACACATTTTCCACAGAGAATACAGTATTCAGGGTCACGCTTGATAAAGGGGTTAGTCTCGTCAGTTGGGTAACCGAATGTCTTTCGTGTAAAAGATGACTCTTTTATTCCGAGGTCATAAGCATACTCCTGCAGACGGCAGATGCCTGCCTTTGTGCATGTCATGCAATCAAATGGGTGCATCGACAGTATAAGGTCTATTGTAAACTTTCTGATCTCCTGAACCTTCTCTGTTTTTGTATTAACTATCATCCCTTCCTTGACCTTCATAGTGCAGGCTACCATTGGCGCCTTCAGCCCTTCTATTTCGACGAGACACAATCTGCATGCACCGATGCCCTTTGAACCCTTGAGATAGCAAAGATTTGGTATATGAATACCATTAAGTTCCGCCGCATCAATAAGGTTCATCCTCTCAGGGGATTGAACCTTTTTTCCATCTATTGTTAAATTTACCATGTTCGCCATTTAAACCTCCTTAATTAGTTTATGAGTAAATGGGTAGATGGGTTTATGAGTATACTAACCCATTCACACATATGCTCATATGCTCATTCACGCACTTGCTAACTCTCTGCCTCTTGCCTCGACGATTATAACCGCCCCGGTTGGACAGACATCTACACACTCGTCGCACTTAGTGCACCTTTTTTGTCGTATCTCAAAAGGCAGATAACCGCTTTGATAAGGCCTCTTTTTTTCTCCGATAATTGCGTTGTATTTGCATATCTCCTGGCAAAGTCCGCACATGGTGCATTTGTCAGGAACAATTACATATTCTATAAAGGCGAGACACTCCATATCAGGACATCGCCCTTCAATATGTTCATGATAAACACCTGTATTCATCCATTCAATGATAAACCTTGCTGTATCCTTGCCTTTTTTACACATGGAGGCTTCAATCATTCCTGTAGTAATCTTTTTCAAGGCATCCAAGTCTAACTCTGCTGCTTTACCTTCGACTATATTCTGCAATCTTATCTTTGCTTCAAAGCTGCCCATAGCACAGGGGAAACACCTGCCACACATGGGACCTGAAAGGAATTTCGTAATATAATAGAGCGCCTTATTAACAGGGCATTTTATGGTTCTTTCGGCCTCTAATTTTATCTCTTCTACTTTCAACTCTTTAGCTTCTACCATATTCTTGCCTCCAGATCAATAAACCTGTTCTGCCAGGTAGCATATCTCTGGCATGAAATATCTAATAATATCTCTAAAAGATATCACACCATCAACTTTATCATCGGTCGCTACGAGCAAATACCTAATGTTTTTTCCACACATAACAGTAAGCGCAACACTCACATCTGTTGCTTCATTAAATGTCAGGGGATTCTTTGTCATCACATCTTTTACAATCTCATTATTTAAAGAGATACCTTTTGCATGGCACATCAAAATATCCCTCTCCGTAAATATCCCTAAAATATCACCATTCTCCTTTACTATCACGCACCCTATATTTTTCTCGGCCATCGTCCTTATTACATCACCCACATTGTCGCCGAAGTCGTCTTCATACCTAAAATGTCCTTTAGCTTCATCTCTGCCTCCCTCGGTATAATATTCATTATACATTATTAGAATTAGACATGTGGATAACACCCCTCTATCTTTACCGTATCAAAAGGACAGGCCTCATAACAGGCCTTGCACTTGACACAGTAATCCTGATCTATATAGAAGCTATCCCGGAGTTCTACAATTGCGTTATAGGCACATACCTGTTTGCATTCGCTACAGAGAAGGCACTCTGTATTGTCTATTTTGTAAAGGCCGAGACCTCTGCATGCCTTTGCCCTGCAGAATTTATTATTGATATGTTCTTCATACTCCTCTCTGAAATATTTTATAGTCGAAAGCACAGGATTTGGCGCTGTCTTGCCAAGCCCGCAGAGTGAACTCTCTTTGACCATATTCCCAATATATTGGAGTCTTTCTATATCTCCAGGCACTCCTTCACCCTTTATGATCTTATTGAGTATCTGGAGCATCTGGTATGTGCCAATTCTGCAAGATGGGCATTTGCCACAAGACTCTGATCTGCAGAACGAGAGGAAATACCTTGCAATACCTACCATGCAATCATCCTCACTCATGACGACGAGGCCACCAGAACCCATCATCGAGCCTATGCCGAGCAGAGAATCGAAATCTATCTGGAGATCTATGAGTTCCGCTGGTATACATCCGCCAGACGGGCCACCTGTCTGTACTGCCTTAAGCCGCCTGTCTTGCAATATCCCTCCACCTATGTCATAGATTATCTCTTTCAGTGTAATGCCCATAGGAACCTCGATAAGTCCTGTGTTTTTAATCTTCCCTGCAAGGGCAAAGACCTTTGTGCCCTTGCTCCTTTCTGTTCCAATCTCTGCAAAGCTATTGCCTCCATGTATAATAATATGGGAGACATTGGCAAAGGTCTCGATATTATTTATGCAAGTAGGGTATGACCAGACACCTTCTTCTGCCGGATATGGTGGCCTCTGCAGAGGGAACCCTCTTTGGCCTTCGATAGATACTAAAAGGGCGGTCTCTTCACCACAGACAAAGGCGCCTGCGCCCTCCTTTATTGATATGTCAAAACTAAAATCAGTTCCAAGGATATTGTCCCCTAAAAGCCCCATGTTCTGAGCTTGCCCCACAGCAATACCTAAATTTTCGACGGCCAATGGATACTCATGCCTCACATATATAAATCCATATCTGGCGCCAACCGCATATGCACATATTAACATCCCTTCTATAATGGCATGTGGGTCACCTTCCATTATAGAACGATCCATAAATGCCCCTGGGTCTCCTTCGTCACCATTTGCCACAACTATTTTTGTCTTATTAAGTGTCCTCTTCGCAGTCTCCCACTTTATTCCTGTCGGGAATCCAGCCCCGCCCCGCCCCCTGAGACCTGA
>JAJOKM010000068.1 GCA_021129835.1 Thermodesulfovibrionales bacterium
AAATCCCCTCTAAAAAGAGGGGTGGACGCGGAGCGGACGGGGTGTGTAATTCCTCTCGCGGGACACACCCCTAAATCCCCTCTTATTAGAGGGGACTTGCGTGTGCCCGGTGTCCAGTCAAAAATATGGGTCAGGAGAAGCTTACCCAGGGGAGGGGGAATATTTATTGATAATGTTCCCCCTCCCCCTTGATGGGGTGGTTAGCCCCATTAGATGTTTACTATCTAACGGGATAAAGGTGGGGGTGAACTATTACAACTGATGCAAGCATTGCAAAGTCTATGAAAAAGGAGGGGTTTTCGTGTCAATATCGACTGCATCCAATGTATCAATCAGCATAGAAAAAGAGATGAAGGTAAGCTATCTTGATTACGCCATGAGCGTAATCATAGGTAGGGCATTGCCTGAAGTGAGGGATGGTCTGAAGCCTGTTCAGAGAAGGACTCTCTACGGCATGTTCAGGGAGGGACTCCTTCCAGGGAGGCGATATTCAAAGTCTGCAGGTGTCGTAGGTGAGGTACTAAAGAAGTATCATCCGCACGGTGATACCGCAGTCTATGACGCCCTTGTACGATTGGCACAAAATTTTAATATGAGATACCCACTTGTGGATGGGCAGGGCAACTTCGGCTCCATAGATGGAGACCCTGCTGCGGCATATAGGTACACGGAGGCAAGACTTGCAAAGATAGCCGAGGAGTTACTTACTGATATCGATAAAGGGACTGTTGATTTTATTCCTAATTTTGATGAGACTACGGAGGAGCCCACTGTCTTGCCCGCGAGGATACCTAATCTCTTGATCAATGGTTCTACCGGAATTGCTGTCGGAATGGCAACAAACATCCCACCTCACAATCTTAAAGAGGTTATAGACGGATTGATAATGCTGCTCAGAGATCCAGATATTACGATTAATGACCTGATGTCTGTCATAAAGGGACCTGATTTCCCAACTGGAGCAACAATTAATGGAACGGAAGGGATAGTTGATGCATATACCCACGGCAGGGGACTGATAAAGGTGAAGGCAAATGCAAGGATAGATAGAGAGGCAAATGGCGGAGATAGCATAATCATCACCGAAATACCATATCAGGTTAATAAGGCAAGGTTGATAGAGAAGATAGCCGAACTTGTTCGTGAAAAGCGAATTGAAGGCATTTCCGATATAAGGGATGAATCTGACAGGGATGGTATGAGGATAGTTATCGAAGTAAAGAGGGGAGAAGTCCCTCATGTTATTCTCAATAATCTCTACAAGCACACTCAGATGGAGTCTACCTTTGGGGTCATAATGCTCGCCATTGTTGGGGGGCAGCCTCGCATACTTAATCTCAAAGAGATGCTCAATTACTTTC
This sequence comes from Thermodesulfovibrionales bacterium, assembly GCA_021129835.1. Classification (GTDB taxonomy): domain Bacteria; phylum Nitrospirota; class Thermodesulfovibrionia; order Thermodesulfovibrionales; family Dissulfurispiraceae; genus JAJOKM01. Next base: position 1,362 of record JAJOKM010000068.1, read on the forward strand.
TACGGCATAGAAGGGATGTTGTATTACGCAAGACAGGGTTTGAGTTAAGAAAGGCGGGCGAAAAGGCCCATATACTTGAGGGTTTGAAGATAGCCCTTGATTATCTTGACGAGATTATAAACCTGATACGGAGGTCAATCACCCCTGAAGAGGCAAAAAGTGGCTTAATAATGAATTACCCCCTGACAGAGATTCAATCACAGTCAATACTGGATATGAGACTACAGAGATTGACAGGACTTGAGAGAGAAAAGATTGTTAAAGATCATAAAGAGACGGCAGAGGAGATAGATAGGCTAAAGGCGATTTTAGAGAGTGAGGCGAGCGTATCGAAGATTATAGGGGACGAGCTTTTAGAAATTAAAAATAAATACGGTGACGACAGAAGAACAGAGATCGTCGCAGCGATAACCGACCTGACAATAGAAGATCTCATTACCAGGGAAGAGATGGTAATCACTATCTCTCATAATGGATATATCAAGAGAAACCCCCTTTCTACTTATAGAAGCCAGCGGCGTGGGGGGAAGGGATTAATAGGCATGGAGACGAGGGAAGATGATTATGTTGAACAGCTCTTTATAGGCTCTACTCATGACTATATGTTTTTCTTTAGTAATCTCGGAAGGTTTTATTGTCAAAAGATATATCAGATACCAGAGGCTGGCCGAACAGCAAAGGGCAAGGCGATTGTAAACCTGCTGCAGCTTTCCGAGGGAGAGAGGATAACCACAGCTATAAATGTAATAGACTTCAAGGAAGGATATCTCGTTATGTTCACCAAAAAAGGCATTGTCAAAAAGACCCGTCTTAAGGAATACAGTCATCCAAGGGCCAAGGGTATAATAGCTGTTACATTGGATGAAGGAGATGAATTAATTGCTGTTAAACGGACAACAGGTATCAACGATCTTATAATTGGAACAAGGAAAGGTCTTGCGGTGAGATTTAAAGAAGGCGATGTAAGACCCACGGGGAGAACAGCAAGGGGAGTTATTGGCATAAGGCTTTCAAAGGACGATGAGGTTGTTTCTGCCGGTGTTATTGAGGAAAGGACATCACTCTTGACTATTACAGAGAAAGGGTTCGGTAAACGGACAAAGGTTGAGGAGTATCTTGTACACAACCGCGGTGGAAAGGGCGTCATTTCTATAAAGGTTATAAAAAAAGGCGGAAAGGTCGTGGGACTCCTTCAAGTAATGGATCAGGATGAGGTGGTCTTGATGACGAGCAGTGGCAAATTGATAAGGACGCCAGCAGGCAACATCTCTGAGCATGGCAGAAATACGCAGGGAGTTAAGCTCATGGATTTAGGGGAAAAGGACAGGATTGTCAGTATAGGAAAGGTAGCAAAGGATTGAAAGGTACAGAAAAGGTGTCGTCATTCCCGCTCAAAAAAATGCGGGAATGACGGACAATGCTTTGAACCTTGAACCCTTAAACCTTGCCATAAGCGCTTGTCGGCAGGGAGTTTAATGCTTATATAATGTTTTTTAATTTGACTTGCCTCTTGAATTCATATTATATCTTAAGGAAATAAGTAGTTTCTGCTAATAATTACAGAGAGAAAACCATATAATCCTAATTATAACTATGCTCATCTGTAATTGTATGACATAGAAGGAGGCGATGATGATCGGCGAGCCTACGGCTACAAGCGAGGAGAGCACGACTAAGAAAAAGGTGAAGAGGATGCTATCTGTGAACCTTAAGCTTTGCAAGGGTCACAAGGCTTGCGAGGTTGCCTGCGCTGTTGAGCACTCCTCTTCTAAAGATCCCCTTAGAGCTGCCTCTGAGGAGCCGCCTCCGGTGACAAGAATAGTCGTCAAGACTACCGAAAAAGGCCATGTTCCGATATTCTGTCGCCAATGTGCAAAGGCCCCGTGCGTAGAAGTATGTCCGACCAATGCCATTTACCAGACGGAGGATGGCGTTAAGAGAGTGAAGGAGATGAAGTGCATCGGATGCTGGTCGTGCACTATTGTATGCCCTTTTGGGGCCATACAGATAGACTGGGAGCGCGGTATTATTGCTAAGTGCGATTTATGCCCTGATAGACTTTCAAAAGGACTTCCGACTGCTTGTGAGGAAGCATGCCCAGAGAAGGCGATACGACTAAGGTGATCGCAGCAAAATGAAGGATAGAACCCCACAAAGCATTGCTGAAGACTGATAAATTCGTAAAAAAGCGTCATTCCCGCTTTTTTCAGTAAGCAATGAGTGGTTTAGATAAGTTATTGGTATGAACGTCCAGTATCTCTAAAATCCGCCTTTACAGAGGTGATATTGTGGCAAAGATAGTACAAATTGGTCCATTCCATCCATTATTGCACGAGCCTGAGGTCTTTAAGCTCTTCGTCGAGAGCGAGAAAGTAGTCGATGTCGAGATTGAACATGGGTTCGTACATAGAGGAATAGAGCTCTTGGCCCAAAAGAAGACATACTATCAAAATCTATTTCTCTTTGAGAGGTTATGCGGTATATGTTGCGAGGCACAGATGACTGTATTTGCTCAGGCAGTTGAAGCTATTGCCGACATCGAGATTCCTGATAGGGCACGATATATCAGGACGGTAGTGCTTGAACTTGAACGCATACATAGCCATTTGCTGTTTCTAGGTATATCCTTCCATGCAGTAGGTCTTGATGCACTTTTTATGCGCACCTTTGCCCGTCGTGAGGCGGTAATGGATCTCTGTGAGCTAATCACAGGCAACAGAAAGACATATGGGATGATCACAATTGGCGGAGTAAGAAGAGATATATCACGCGATGCTGGCAAGAAAGCGATTAAGACTCTCGATGAGATTTGGCAGTATGCAGAGGAACTTAAAGGTATTGTCGAGGATGATCCTACGATAAAGACAAGAACTTTAGGCAAGAGCATTTTATCAAATGAAGAGGCCAGAAGACTAGGCGTAGTTGGCCCTTTAGCGAGGGGGTCTGGGATTTCACAAGATATTCGCAAAGATAACCCTTATGCAGCATATAAGGAAACCGGCGTAGGAGTAATAGCGCTTTCACCTGGAGACACCTTTACCAGAATCGTGGTAAGGATTCTGGAGATTATAGAGGCCATAAAGATTATAAATCGCGCACTCGAAGCTATGCCAAGCGGGTCGATGACGGTGTCAGTTAATGAAATTCCGAGCGGTGAAGCAACAGCAAGGGTCGAAGCACCTCGGGGGGAACTTCTGTATTATGTGAAAAGCAATGGTTCTTTAATGCCTGAGAGAGTAAAATTAAGAGCCCCGTCACATGCCAATTTTCTAGCTGTGAAGGCCCTCATGGTTGGCAATCTAGTGCCAGATGCGCTGGTAGGTTTTTTGTCTAAAGATCCATGTTTCTCATGCACAGACCGTATGGTCATTATCGATGTCAAGAAAGGCCAGAGGCGTCCCTTGGATACAGAAATGCTGAGGAGAAGATAGGGTATAGCTTATGATAAATTTTAGAGGAGTGGGAATAAGATCGTGCCAATAGATGCTAAAGATGACATTAAAGGCATTGCTGAGGAGATAGGTGATGGCCTGATTTCGGCTGAGATTAAGGGAAGATCGGGCTTCCTTTTGGTGAAGAGCGAAAGCTTACCAAAAGTAGTCGATATGCTCTCTAAAAAGCATGATGCTCGTCTTATTTCTATCACTGGTTACGATCCCGCAACGAGCGAACTTATGGTTATTTATCATTTTGAT
>JAJOKM010000141.1 GCA_021129835.1 Thermodesulfovibrionales bacterium
CGCATAATGTAGCTTAAAAAGGTCTAAAATCAGTCTTGACATTGGGTCCACTTTAGTTAGGAAAGCCGAGATAAACATTTTCCTCTTATTGCCTGTAATACACCTTCCATATTCGTTAAAACCTCATTATCCCGGAATCGCAAAACTTTATATCCTTGTTTGTTTAGTCATTTGTCTCTTTCAGCATCTCTGTTTTTATCTGTTTGATAACAAGCAACAGATGCAACGATTGAATTATCTCACAAAACTTTTAGGATTTCAAGGGTTTTATGTAACGAACATAGAGATAGAAATGAGGGTGACACAGAAAAGGGCATAAATAACACATTAGAAAGAGAGGATTTGTATATCTGTAATGGCTGTAGTTATAAGGCGAAGGACAAACATAGTTTTTATATTCAAGAAGTAAGGCATTTGCATCATTTATGGAAGTATTTAAAGGTTTTAAGGTTTGAGGTAATTACTAAGGTTGCTTAGGCTGTAAGGCATTTAGGGAGGAAATCAATCATTTCGCAGCACTTTAATCAAGCCAAGCAAGACTTTAAAGGGGTAGAAGTTTTAGGTGCAGATGAAATTTCTGCAGAAAGAACCTAAATTATTTTCAGCACTGCCTGTGCATCTTCCCATGTCAGCCATTTATCTCTGGGATTTCTTAGAAGGTATGCCGGATGAAATGTTGGCACAACAGAAATCCCCTTGTAGTCGTAAACACTTCCTCTGGTCTTTGTAATCATAAATTTACTCATAGGCACCTTGATATCCAGAAGTGCATAAGTCGCTATCTTGCCTAATGACATAATAACCTTTGGAGATATTACCTGGATCTGCCTATCAAGGAATGGAAAACATGTAGACATCTCGTCCCCCTGCGGTTCCCGGTTCATTTGGGGTCTGCATTTTACAATATTGGCAATATAAACATCTTCCCTCCTAAAGCCCATCTTCTCGATAAGCTTTGTCAGAAGTCGTCCAGCATCGCCAACAAAAGGCCTTCCCTGTATATCTTCTTCTTTGCCAGGTGCCTCACCAATGAACATAATAGTGGCATTTAGACTGCCCTCGCCAAAGACTATCTGAGTCCTCCCACTGAAAAGCTTGCACCTCTGGCACTCACCTATTTCTTTGCGAAGGACTTTAAGTTGAGCATCCTTAGGGCATTGAGGTGCAATTCCATCAAATTCCACTAATTGATCTTTAGAATTCTCATTTCTGCTGTCGTTTAACTTATAATTCGCTACTTCCAACTCATCACTACAGCTAAGTGGTAGACTCTCAAAGCCAAGCTCTCTATAAAACTGTAGTACTGTCTTTAACCCTTCTTTTAACTCAATATCCATTCATAATTCCTTATTCGCGATCTCCAGTGGCCCTTTTTTACCTTTCGCCCCATTTTAGTTTTGTCCTCAAAACCTGAAAATAATCCCTCCCAGAAAGTATAATAAACTTTGTCGTAAATTCAGATTTTTTAACTTCTACGATATCATTTCTTCTGAGAGGAAAGACCTCCTGTCCATCAAATGTGAGAAAGACATCCTCACTATCAGCTTTCAGAATAATCTTGATGGTGAAATCATCAGGCAAGACAATTGGCCTGTTTGTCAGGACATGAGGACAGATAGGAGTCAAGACTATGCTGTTTAGTGTTGGATATAGAATAGGACCGCCAGCAGAAAGGGAATAGGCTGTAGAACCTGTGGGCGTAGAGATAATCAGGCCGTCTGCTTTAAATGTCGTCAAATAAGAGGCATTAACATATATTTCGAGGTCTATAATCCTTGCTAATGCCCCTTTGGTTATAACCACATCGTTTAAGACTATAAAGTTAGCAATTTTTTCCTCATGGCGACAAACAGAGGCAGTTAACATTATCCTATTCTCTATAGGACAACTCCCAGAGAGTGCTTTGTCTATAGCGTCAAATATCTCATCGCTGTTGACATTGGTAATAAATCCAAGTCCTCCGAGATTAACGCCGAGCATAGGGACACCTTTATCACCAATAATCCGGGCAACACTGAGCATTGTCCCGTCACCGCCAAGGACTATGATTACATCCGCCATGGACGGTATCTGAGACCTTGGGTAACCGTCCATATTGAGAAGTTCTGCCGTTTCTGAATCCAGAAATACAGTACAACCCTTATTTCTGAGGTGAGGGAGGATTTCTTTCAATATTTCAGCAGGCTCTGCTACCCCAATCTTACATATTATGCCAATTTTCCCGTAGTTCATATGTTCCTTTGAGAGGATAGTTATCAGTTATCAGTTGCCAGTTATCAGTTACCAGTTAACGTAAACCGTAAACTGTGAACCGTAAACTGTAAACTGTGAACTGTTAACGTGGAACTTTTTTGTCGTGAATCGTGAACTTTGAACCTGACAACCTGAGTAGTTACTTTTGTTATTGTTCTTCACTTGTCATTGCGAACGAAGTGAAGCAATCTGGGCGGGATTGCCACGCCCTTTGGGCTCGCAATGACATTTTCATGCCCTTTTATGCGTTGAAAGCACATGTATGTTTCATTAGGCAAATAAGCTATCAGGTACTCCCTCTATAATTATCTCCCTCGAATTTTCATTACAGTGGCTTATCCTTACCTTAATTGCCTCTTTGAGGATTTCCTCAGGAACTTCAGAAAGCCTTTCGGCCCACTCAACAACAGTAATCCCGTCGGAGTCTATATATTCCCATATGCCTAATGCCTCGATATCGTCGTCCCTCTCTAGCCTGTAAAGATCAATATGATGGAAAGGAGGTGAAGTCTCATACTCAGCCACTATCACGAAACTCGCGCTGCCTACATCTCTTTTAGGAATATTCAGGGCTGATGCGATACCTTTGATAAATACAGTCTTACCAGCACCAAGGTCCCCATAGAGAAAAACAATTCCAGCCTCTTTTATCTTTAAAGACTCACCGATTTTGAAACCCCACCCCTCTGTTCCTTCTGGAGATGCAGTGATTATCTTCTTCATATTCCACCGTCCGCTGTTAACTATTATAGATTGAGCCGCTTGCAAAAGTCCCGAAAATGTCACCCCGAGCGACGCGGGGTCTTATAACTCATTGATAGTAAAAGATTCCTCACTTCGTTCGGAATGACAAACAGCGACTTTTGCAAGAGCCTCTTCCCACAATTATTTCAAGATATCATCGGGTTCTTCGACTAAGAAATCGCTCAATATAGCTATTACATACTACATCATCAGGTTAGACAATTCCTATAAATCCGCACTGTCTCCCTGTTGCCCCTTTTGCATTCCTGTATGAGTAGTATTTTTCAGGAAGGCAGGAGGTGCATTCCCCAGACACCCATATATTTTCGAGAGGAACGCCTGAGGAAATTGCTTGATGTTTATTGGCGGCAGGAAGGTCAAGGCAATATTTTTCGCCCTTTTTTATGAAATAGTCGCCTTTACCCGTTGTCCTCACAACAGCTTCTATTACTTCATGTCCCACACTGTAGCAACATAATCCTATGCTTGGACCAATGGCAATCACTAAATCAGATGGCGATGAGTAAAATTTATCCAGCTTTACCTTTATTGTCTTCTTCAAAATCCCCTCCGCTGTTCCCTTCCATCCAGCATGGACAGCGCCCATCACATGCATCCTTTTATCGTATAGGAGAATAGGTACGCAGTCTGCTACCTGGATACCAATTAAAATGCCTTTCCTCTTAGTGACGACCGCATCTGCTATTTTTGGTCTGAAATCATAATCGGCTACCACAACCTCATCTGTATGCCTCTGGGTAGGGAGATATATCCTATCCAGAGGCAAATTAAATATCTTCGAGATATCACCTGCACCGCTATTTAATGCCCTCGTGGTGAAAAAGCCCTTTACGCCCACTTCATTAAAAATAGGAGGATATATAAACACTTTTATACTTGCTTGCACAGACCTAGAAATCATACATTAATCTGGATAAGCAGACTTATCACAACTTGCTTCCGTCAAATAGGTCGCTTGAAAGCCCTGTGTTGGTTTCTACTTGTTTAACCGTGGTAACTAGGCCAGCATCTCCAATGGCTATCAGCGTCATTTCTATCCGTGCCTTCATCATCTGCCGTTTAGCAGGAGGCATCTCTTTGTGCCAGCTGTCTTTTATTTCTGCTAATTGCCTGCGTATCATCTCTTTTTTCTCTGGAGATACCAATCCAGTCGTAGTTACGACAGTGCGGCCAGGAATGTGCAGGCCATTTTCTTTACGAAAATTATCCATTTTAGTAGTAATTTTTATAGTCCTTTCCAGACCCTCTTTATCCACGCCTTCTATATATATTATCTTTTTTCTAATAATCCAATCCTCTGCATCAACCCATATCTTACCACTAGCCCTTCCTGCCATTTGGCGTGCAAGTGCAATATGGCCCAGTACTTCGGTCATATCTTTGACAATCAATATGTGTGTCTTGTATCCATCTACCCTATCGATCCCTGCATATTCAATCTGCGCAGTCTTTAGATTCTCTAACAGCCGAAATGGATCGCGAACTATCTTCATCTTTTCCACTTCGCCAGAGAAGGGATCTAAATACCATCGATGCACTCCATCATAGATAGTGATACTCTTCTTGCCCATTATTGCCATCTCGTGACGAGTTTTGTATATAATCTCCTCGCCTACGATTATCCGTTTCTGATAGACTCTCGATTTATCGGTAACAATAGTGATATCTTTCACGCCCTCCATCTGCCTGTTGTAGCTGGCCAGAGAATTTTGGATGACTTTGTCGGCTGTCATCTCCGTTGCTAATAAATAAGCAGGAAGAGCAAAGGGCATAATCATAATCATAATCATAATCAAACAAGGTATTCTGGTCTTCATTTTTTCCCTCCTGATATAATACTCATTGTACCTGTCTGTTGTGCCCGTCTGTCTGCGTGCGTGTAACGCATAGGCAGGCGGCAAAGGCAAGCACAGGCTTTGATAGATTACTAAGGTGGACCCATTTGTCAAGACAAATTTTTATGATTTTTTAGTTACACTTCCTTTGATGTTTTTTT
>JAJOKM010000039.1 GCA_021129835.1 Thermodesulfovibrionales bacterium
GAATGCTGATGAGCAGGTTCGCTATTACTGAATACTGTTTTTTATAGAATGCCTGGAGCTTGAAGATGAATTTGATATTTAATACGCCCATAAAGGGCTACACTATTATGTGGATAACTACACTACTATATCCCCTAAAAGTCTGACGACTTTTAGGGGGGCCCCTTTTGGAGAAGAACCGCAAATTATTAGCTTAGACAACAACTTAGCACCGAGGAGCAAGAAGGGTATGTTAAAGAAAAAAGAGAAATATGTTGTGGCGGTTGTGGGTGCAACAGGCGCTGTGGGCAATGAAATGATTACTATCCTTGAAGAGAGGGTCTTTCCTATAGAGGAGATAAGGCTATTTGCAACTGAGAGGTCCGAAGGCAAGAGATTGAAGTTTAAAGGAGACGATATAGCCGTCGAAACACTGGGGGAGAAGTCGTTTGAGGGAATCGATATCGCCCTCTTTTCTGCAGGCGCTGACATGTCAGAGATATGGGCGCCCGTTGCAGCAAAGTCAGGGTGTATAGTGGTTGACAATTCGGGCCAGTGGAGGATGCACCACGATGTTCCGCTTGTCGTCCCAGAGGTTAATCCCGAATGCCTTAAATGGCACAAGGGCATTATTGCAAACCCTAATTGTTCAACCATCCAGTTGGTTGTAGCATTAAAACCAATACATGATGCAGTAAGGATAAAAAGGGTTGTGGTCACTACATTTCAGTCTGTCTCGGGGACAGGCAAAAAGGCCATGGATGAATTATTACGACAGACAACCGATTTTTTGAATTCCAAAGAGATTAAGAGTGATGTATATCCACACCAGATAGCATTTAATGTGCTGCCACATATAGATAAATTTCTCGAAAATGGCTATACAAAGGAAGAAATGAAGATGGTTAACGAGACCCAGAAGATAATGAATGATAATTCTATCAAGGTTACGGCCACGACTGTAAGGGTGCCGGTGTTCAGGGGGCATTCTGAGTCTCTAAATATAGAGACCGAAAAAAAAATTACTGCGGCTGAGGTACGGTCTGTTCTGTCAAATGTCTCTGGAATTGTAGTCTTTGATGATCCAGGGGAAAATGAATACCCCCTTCCCATTGATGCAGCAGGAAAGGATGCAGTTTATGTAGGAAGGATTCGAGAAGATGAATCGGTGGAGAGAGGAATAAATGTCTGGATCGTGGCTGATAATCTTAGAAAGGGTGCGGCACTGAATGCGATCCAGATAATAGAGAAGTTGATATACTGATAAGGCCCAAGATGTCTGATTATGCAGATTTTATTATATCAGGAGGCAGGCTTATGACTACAATGGCTGAGAAGAATTACTTTTTCACTTCTGAATCGGTTACTGAAGGACACCCTGACAAGGTTGCAGACCAGATCTCCGATGCAATACTGGATGCAATTATTGCCAAAGACCGCGCTGCCAGGGTTGCATGCGAAACACTTGTCACAACGGGCCTTGTCTTTGTCGCCGGAGAAATAACTACTACCTGCTATGTAGATATACCCGCGATTATTCGTGAGACCATAAGGGATATAGGCTACACGAAGGCAAAATACGGGTTTGATTACGAGACATGCGCAGTTATAACATCTATACACGAGCAGTCACCTGACATAGCAGCAGGTGTTGACCTAGGCGGGGCAGGTGATCAGGGCTTGATGTTCGGCTTTGCATGTGATGAGACGCCAGAATTGATGCCCCTGCCTATCATGCTTGCCCATAAGCTTGCAATGAGACTTACAGAGGCAAGAAAAAAAGATATTCTCGGATATTTAAGGCCTGACGGTAAATCACAGGTAACTGTGGAGTACAAAAATGGCAAGCCAATCAAGGTTAATGCAATCGTAGTCTCCACGCAGCACAGCCCTGATATTATACTCAAAGAGATACGAGAGGACGTAATCGAAAAAGTGATAAAACCTGTCATACCTCATGAGTTGCTTGACGAAGAAAATATTATATATCATATCAATCCGACAGGGAGGTTTGTAGTTGGTGGACCAATGGGGGATACAGGACTTACGGGGCGAAAGATTATAGTCGATACATATGGCGGCGTAGGGAGTCATGGCGGAGGGTGTTTTTCTGGGAAAGACCCGACGAAAGTAGATCGGTCCGGGTCATATATGGCGAGGTATATCGCAAAAAATCTTGTTTCAGCCGGCATTGCTACCAGGATTGAGCTCCAGATAGCTTATGCCATAGGTGTTCCAGAGCCTGTATCAGTCTCTGTTGAGACCTTTAACACAGGCAAAATTGCGGATGAAGAGATTATTTCTATAATCAGGAAGAACTTTGACCTCACCCCAGAGGCAACAATAGAAAGGCTCAATCTCAAAAGACCGATATATAAAAAGACTGCGGCCTATGGACATTTCGGCAGAAATGACGACGACTTCACATGGGAAAGGACAGATATGGCAGAAACATTAAAAAGAGAGGCAGGAGGATAAATGACGAAACATGATATCTTAAAGCACGATATAAAGGATATTGGACTTGCGGAAAAGGGGAGGCTGAAAATTGAGTGGGCATCCCGGGAGATGCCTGTTTTAAAGAGTATTGCCGATAGGTTCAGTAAAGAAAAACCGCTTAAAGGCATGAGTGTAGTTGCCTGCCTGCATGTCACCACAGAGACAGCCAGCCTTATGGAAACTCTTAAGGCTGGAGGAGCAGAGCTTGCACTCTGTGCATCTAACCCATTGAGCACGCAGGATGATGTTGCGGCATCTCTGGTCAAAAATTCTGAAATTTCAGTGTTTGCCATAAAGGGGGAAGATACAGAGACATACTATCAACATATGAAAAGGGCCTTATCCATAGGGCCGCAGATAACCATGGACGATGGCGCAGATGTCGTCTCGACACTCCACAAAGACGAGAGGTCTTTACTCAAAGGGGTTATCGGGGGGACAGAGGAGACGACAACAGGAGTAATAAGATTAAGGGCAATGGCTGCAGACGGCGCCCTTGAATATCCGATAATTGCTGTAAACGACGCCTACACGAAGCACCTCTTTGATAACCGCTATGGCACTGGGCAGAGCACACTTGACGGAATCATCAGATCCACTAACAGATTGATTGCGGGTTCTGTGTTTGTCGTATCTGGATATGGGTGGTGCGGGAAGGGTGTCGCTATGAGGGCGAAGGGACACGGCGCTAGGGTAATAATCACAGAGATTGATCCATTGAAGGCGATCGAGGCGACAATGGATGGCTACGAGGTCATGCCTATAAGAGATACCCTAAAAATAGGGGACATGTTCGTAACCGCGACTGGCGATATTAATGTCATCTCAAGGGAGTGCTTTGAGTTAATGAAAGATGGCGCTATAGTCTGCAACACCGGGCACTTTAATGTGGAGATCGATATTGAAGGCCTCGATAAGATATCAAAGAAGAGGAGGATCATGAGGGATTATGTTGAGGAACATACCCTCGAAAATGGCAAAAGAATTTATCTTATCGGAGGGGGAAGGATTGTCAATCTCGCTGCCGCTGAAGGACATCCCTCAGCTGTTATGGATATGAGCTTTGCCAATCAGGCATTGTGTGCCGAATATATAGTAAATAATGCCAAAAGGCTTGACAAAAAGGTCTATGGCGTTCCTGAAGAGATTGATAAAGAGATCGCTCGCCTTAAATTAGAGGCAATGGGTATAAAAATAGACACCCTCACCCCGCAGCAGGAAAAGTATCTACGTAGCTGGGAGATGGGGACATAGTATCCCAATAGGTAAAGAAAGTTTTGAGTTTTGAGTGAAAAGACGGCGCGATAGTATCCTTTGATACTCAATACTCGATACTCGATACTCGACATAGTATCCCTTCCCAGCGTTTCTTGAACTGACTAAATGTCTTGCCCTCTATCGCCCCTCTCATTTTTTTGAAGAAGTTGAGATAAAAGTACAGATTATGAATTGTATTGAGCCTCATGGCTAATATCTCTTTTGCAAGGAACAGATGCCTTAGATATGCCTTTGAATAGTTCTTGCAGGTGTAGCAATCACAATCAGGATCCAGGGGGCTCGGGTCAGCCTTGAATTCCGTTTTCTTGATACTTACCCTGCCTCTGCTCGTAAAAAGGGTCCCATTTCTTGCATTTCTTGTGGGCATTACGCAGTCAAACATATCAAACCCGTTTTCTACTGCCACTAACACATCTACTAGGTCACACACACCCATCAAGTATTTTGGATATCCTACAGGCATCAACGGTCCAATAAATCCTATAATCTCATGCATCTCCTCTTTTGGCTCACCAACACTTAACCCGCCCACGGCATATCCATCAAACCCTATTTTCATTAATTCCTCGAGGCTTCTCTCCCTCAGGTCTTTATGCATTCCGCCCTGAATGATACCGAATAATGCCTGTTTACTCACGACAGATGCCCCATGATCAATGAACCATTTCTTGCATCGCCCGGCCCATTTTGTTGTCAGGCAAAGAGATTTAGCTACATATTCGTATTCTGCCGGGTAAGGTACACACTCATCAAAGGCCATCGCTATATCAGAGCCTAACATTGCCTGCATCTCCATTGCCGCTTCAGGGCTGATGAAATGTATGGAGCCGTCTATGTGTGATCTGAATTCAACACCATTTTCGAATATCCTTCTTAGTGGAGATAGGCTGAACACCTGAAATCCGCCGCTGTCTGTGAGTATTGGACCGCTCCAGTTGATAAATTTATGGAGTCCACCTAATTGGTGAATTATTTCGTGTCCCGGCCTAAGATATAAGTGATGAGTGTTGCAGAGCATTATTTCAGCGCCCATCTCTTTTAACTCATCAGGAGACATCGCCTTAACGGTGCCCAGTGTGCCGACAGGCATAAATGTAGGGGTCTGGATAGTTCCACGGGGGGTCTTTATTGCACCCACTCTAGTCTTGCCATCAAAATTTTTCAGGACAAATTCCATCAAGATTTATGGTTCTTCTCCAAATTTAGTAGAGATTAGGTAGTGTAGGGCTTTATGCCCGTAAAAATATGAATCCC
>JAJOKM010000046.1 GCA_021129835.1 Thermodesulfovibrionales bacterium
ATAGAATACTATGAACAGTGCACACTGTCAAGAAAAATGGTCGCTGTCCCTATTTTGTTGGACGAGGGAATGACAACTTATTTTTTTGGATAGTTCGAATCAAAAATCGCAAAGCTTCATTTACTGATCCAGAGTCTGGGAACACTTTTGCTACATCTGCTTCTAAACGTACTGTAATTCCAAAAAAATTCTTCCGTTCAGGGCCAACCTTCCTCACTTTTAAGCTCATTAAGTCATATTCTGGTCTAAGCTCATCTTCCATTTTTACATTATCCTTCTTCATAAACTTTTTGTTCCCTCCGAGTAGCTTCTCTTGCACTGATTAAACGAACTTTATTTTTTCTTTCTGCATATGCAACAATCAGCAAACGGTTTTTAAGTGAATGTCCAATGATAATATATCTGTGTCCATTATAGGAATGATCCGGATCATAAAAATCAACATAGAGTGGATCATCAAATACAGTTTTTGCTTCATCAAACAAGACTCCATGCTTCAGGAGATTGGATGCCGCTTTGTTTTGATCCCATTCCAATTCAATAAGCGTAATTGTAACATAAATCCATAATTTTAAACGTTCTTTAATTGTCATTTATTATTCAGCCGAACGGAAAAGCTGAGCTGCCGGGCGGCTTTGCACAACCAACCTCTGTCGAAGATCAGCTACAGAACTAGAACTAGCCTCGAATAAGGAGATAACGTTGAACAGGCTCGAGACAATTTACGAGAGGCACTAGAACTCTCCTTTGAAACAGCATCCCCGGAAGAGATCAAACTACGTCTTCACGACGACGTATTCGTAACACAGGTTGAGGTAGTAGTTGGGTAGGCTCCGAGTTATTTCTGGCAAAGAGGTCTGCCTTATCTTAGCAAGCCACGGTTTCATTGAAGTGCGTCGCTAGTGTATAATAGCATAAAAAATGGAAGGATAAAAAAAACGGGGATGGCCCTAATTTTTGGTGTCCTATATGCATTTAGGCGCCCTGACGGACAGAAAAGCGGCAGTGGTAATCATCCAGTCTAATCCAGCAGCCAGACCAAGAAAATCCGTCCCCAGTGGATTTACGCATAATATATGAAGGAACTTCTCAATAAAAAAGAGATCGAACGAATTATATCGAGGATTGCCCACGAGATTATAGAAAAAAATAGAGGCACCGGGAATCTTTGTCTCATAGGAATTCAACGTGGCGGGGTGCATCTCGCAAAGAGACTTTTTACAAGAATAAAGATTGTCGAAAATGCTGATGTCCCAGTAGGATCTCTCGATATAACACTTTATAGAGACGATGTTGGCATCAGAAAGGAACAACTAATCGTTAGAAAAACTGATGTCCCTTGTGATATAACTGATAAAAATATAATCCTTGTAGATGATGTGCTCTTTACTGGCCGTTCGATCAGGGCAGCAATGGATGCACTTATGGATCTTGGAAGGCCTGCCCAGATACAACTTACTGTCCTCATCGACAGAGAACACAGGGAATTGCCAATAATGGCTGACTATATCGGGAAGAATATCCCCACCTCAAGATCAGAAGATATTGAGGTGCAACTCGAGGAAGAAGGGTTCGAGGATAAAGTGTTATTAATAGCAAAACAGTAAAATGAGAAAAGACTTAGTCGGCATAAAAGATCTGTCAAGAAAAGAGATCGAATTAATCCTCGGCACATCGTCATCATTTAAGGATGTCTTAAAGAGGGACATTAAAAAGGTCCCTGCCCTTAGAGGCAAGACTGCCGTAAACCTCTTTTTTGAGCCATCTACGAGAACAAGGGCATCTTTTGAATTGGCAGAAAAACGACTGAGCACAGATGTGCTGAACTTATCTATGCCGACAAGTAGTGTTGTGAAGGGAGAAGTCCTTCTCGATACGGCTAAGACGATTGACTCATACGGTATAGATTTTGTCGTAATAAGGCATTCTTCGAGTGGCGCACCACATTTCATAGCCAGAAATGTTAGTGCATCTGTTATCAATGCAGGAGACGGCATAAATGAGCATCCAACTCAGGCATTGCTCGATGCCTTCAGTATTGTCGAGAGAAAGGGCCGTCTTGACGGGCTTAAAATTGCGATAGTCGGAGATATACTCCACAGCAGGGTAGCAAAATCCAATATATATCTCCTCTCAAAGTTTGATGTAGCCATTAGACTCATAGGCCCGCCAACCATGATTGCCGATATGGCAGATTATAATGTTGATCTATTTTATGACATGGATAGAGGGCTTGAGGATGTAGATATAGTTATGATGCTCAGAATCCAGATCGAGAGGCAGGGAAAGGGAATATTCCCATCTATTCAGGAGTACGCTAAAAAGTGGGGGCTTAATATGCAGAGGCTTGGTCTTGCTAAGCGGGATGCAATAGTAATGCACCCGGGACCGATGAACAGGGGGGTCGAGATCAGCTCTGATGTAGTAGATTCAGGGCAGTCCATAATCTTTGATCAGGTAACAAATGGACTTGCCGTAAGAATGACAGTTATGTACCTATTAGGCGGGTCGCAGAAATAGATATATGTCTATCAATACCTCCTTATAATGTTATAAAAGGCATCGCGTTCTGCCGGAATCATGCCTGCCTTTTTTATGATATGTATTAGCTCGTTCTTTGTAATTCCTTCTCCAGACATAGCGCCTGCCGAGTGGGTTATCTTTTCTTCAACTATTGTTCCGTCAATGTCATCGGCTCCAAAGGAAAGGGCAACCTGGGAGACCTTTTTCCCAAGCATTACCCAGTAAGCCTTAATATGGTCGAAGTTATCAAGGACAATTCTGCTTACCGCAGTAGTCTTTAGGTCGTCAATTCCTGATGAATAAAAGCCGCCAATCTCTGTATTCTTCGGGTGATATGGGAGAGGAATAAATGCCTGAAAGCCTTCCGTCCTGTCCTGCAGGTCCCTCAATTTCAAAAGGTGGTTAACCCTTTCTCTAATGCCTTCTATATGCCCATAGAGCATGGTGGCATTAGTCCTTATCCCGACACCATGTGCAATCTCCATAACCTTGAGCCACCTCTCCCCCGTTATCTTTTCAGGACAAAGCTTGTCCCTCACGCCTTCAGCAAATATCTCAGCTCCACCCCCTGGCATGAGGTCGAGACCCTTTTCCTTGAGTGCTATCAGTGTCTCTTCAATTCCCAGTCCACTAATCCTTGACATATAATCGATCTCCACAGCAGTAAATGCCTTAATGCTAATGGATGGGAATGATCTCTTTATAGCAGAAAGCATATCGAGATAATACTCAAATGGCCAGTCGGGATGAAGCCCTCCCACTATATGAACCTCGGTGTAAGGCTGGCTGGGCGTTGGAGGTTGGAGTTTTTCTATAACTTCATCGATAGTTAATTCAAATGCGCCATCTTCTCCCTTTGAACGGCTAAAGGCACAGAATTTACATTTATTAACACAGATGTTAGTGGGGTTTATATGCCTGTTGATTATAAAATAGGCATTTTTGCTATTCTTCTTCTCTGCTGCAGCGGATGCAAACCTCCCGAGTGAAAATATATCATCGCTCCGAAATAATTCTATAGCGTCTTTCTCTGTCAGTCTCTCGCCTGCGAGTATCCTATCTTTAATCTGATACATCATCGAATCACTATAAAACAAACATGGTGTAGATTGTCAACATTGCTCAGGAAGATTTACCGGGCTGGACTGGGAGGCCTCATCCATCTTGGATTAGAAAAAAGCGCCGCCAGTAGACTGCAGACGGCGAGCAGGATTAAAGGAATCTGGAAAGATCCGAACCGGACTACAAAATAGCCGCTCGCCCAGCCAGAGATTAAGCCGGCCCAAGCCTTGGCCGTATAAGTAATCCCATAATTCATCGTTGAATATCTGGCGCCGTAGTAATCGCCAATCGTGGCCGGGTATACAGCAAGTGGCGACCCTCCCAAAAGGGCGGCGATAAAGACGATAGCAACAAAGACGAGTGGATGATATCCGAACTGCAGAAGGGCAAAAATGGAAAAACCCAGCAACCCGAAAAAGATCGTCATCGTTTTCTCTCTCCCTAATCTGTCCGAAACAGCTCCTGCGACCACCTTACTTAACCCGCTTCCGAGTGGAAAGAGCGCCAAAAGCCAATGCAAGTAAGCGGCCGGTAAGTTGTATTCCTGAGCTATCATCTTCAGATGGGCGGCAAAGAGGAGGATAATGGAGATCGTAAAGGTGAAGCAAAAATAGATTAAAAACCATTGATAAGTCTTGAGCATCTCCTGCGGCTTGAATTCCAACAAAGGCTGAAGGCTCTTTTTGGCCATGGCCTGAGAAGAGAGATCCCAAGTGCTCGGAGGGTACTTGTAGAAAAAAGCCGCCGGGATCAAGCCCACCAGCATCAAAAGCCCGACATATTGGAAAGTCAAACGGAGCCCGTGGGCTTCTAATGACCACAGGATGGGCCAGTTGAAGAGAGCCGTGCCTGCACTAAAGCCAAAAACCGCAAGACCAACGGCTAGGCCTCTTTTCTCTGGGAACCACTTAATGGCGCTGGCCGTGGAGAGGCCGTAGAGAATACCCACTCCTACGCTTCCTAACCCGTAGTAAAAATACAACTCCATAGGAGTAGCGGCAAAAGAAGAGAGAAAGAAACCCATGCCGACTAAAATTGCGGCTATGACGGAAACTTTTCTCGGGCCGAAGAGATCAGCAATATAGCCAGAAAATGGCTGGATAAAAGTCGAGGCAAAGGCGAAGACCGTAAAGGTGATTCCAATAACGGCTGGAGACCACTTGAGTTCTGTGGACAGGGCGAAGGAAAAAAGAAACCAGGAATATTGATAAATACTGATGACCATCATCGCCCATATAGCATTGATCAGCAAAAGACGGCGATATCGGTAATATTGTTTTTGAGATCCCCCCACCAAAAATCTCCTCCTTTCTTTGACTCTTCTCTCGAAATATAGGGCTCTTCGACGTTTTAAGTGGGTTGCATAATATTCCCTCCCCCTTGATGGGGGAG
>JAJOKM010000174.1 GCA_021129835.1 Thermodesulfovibrionales bacterium
TATTCTATTTAAGAAGGTTTTTATACGGAGGCTAAAAGATGGGCGGAGCATATACTACATATAATCCTCATAGACTTAGAAGAAAAAGAAGGCTCGGTTTTCGTGCTCGTATGAGTACAGTAGGCGGAAGAAGGATTTTGAGCAGGAGAAGGGCAAAGGGTAGAAGAAGTTTGTCAGCTTAATGCTTGGGTATATCTTTGAAGTATTTAATAATTAATCTTATAGCCTTCTACAGGTGTGTAATTTCACCTCTCCTGCCCCCCAGTTGTCGGTTTACACCGTCGTGTTCGGGGTACGCTCTGGAGGCAATAAAAAAATATGGTGCTTTAAAGGGCACTTACCTCTCTATTAAAAGGATTTTAAAGTGTCATCCGTTTCATTCAGGCGGGTATGACCCCGTAAAATAAATAAGATGCAGACTTTCTAATAGCCACATACCAGTAATCAAACCGTGTGGTTGTTTTTTCGTCTATAAAGCGGCATTTTGACAGGTAAGGAGATTTCTTTATGGATAAAAGATTGGTAATAGCTGTTGTGCTTGCGATTGTTTTAATGATTGGGTTTTATTTTTTCGCGGCTGCGCCTCCGGTCACCGAAGACCATGATGTTGTAGTCGAACCTTTTGTTGTTGCCCCTCGTGTTCCGGCTCCGGCCCCGCTGCCTCCGCCAGATGTAGTCGGGGCAGAAAGAACGGTGGCTGTATATACTGACTTATTCAGGGCGGTTTTTACATCAATAGGTGGCACCATAAAAAGCATTGAACTAAAAGAGTTTAGGGATGCCGAGGGCGCACCAGTTGTGCTAAAAGGTGACGACCTTTTGCCTCCGCTGGTTATTGGAACAGATAAAAGATTCCATCTCGGGAGGTTGAACTTTTCGGTGCGTCCTGTCAACCTGCACCTTTGGCATGGCAAACCTACGGCCAATCTAGTCTTTACATATACCGGCGAAGGTTTTTCTATTCAAAGGACATTTACATTTCATTATGACAGATATGGGTTTGAGTTGACAGATAAAGTTATAGGGCTGGGTTCATACTGGATAACCCTCGGAAAAGACTTTGGGATCTTCGAAAGAGATGAGGCGGGGCATCTTGGTCCTGTTATTCTGGCAGATGGAAAGAGGGTAACCGTCGATAAAATATTAGCCGAACCAAGGCATTTCACCGAAGGCATACAATGGATTGCACAAGAAGATAAGTATTTCTTTTCAGCCATTGTCCCGATAACTCCAGCAGAAAAAGCAACGATATGGAGTAAAGGTGATAATACATTTGTTGCCCTGAAGATGGAAGGGGGCGAAAATAGCTTCTTTATATACGCCGGACCAAAAGAATACGAAGTGCTGAAGGCCTTTGGCTTCGGGCTTGAGCGTATAATCGATTTCGGCTTTTTTGCTATCCTTGCAGTACCAATGCTCTGGGTACTAAAACAAATTTACTCGATATTCCCTAATTACGGAGTCGCAATTATACTCCTCACTCTGCTTATAAGGATTCCGTTTATTCCCCTCATCAACAATAGCATAAAATCCATGCAAGGCCTCAGGGATATTCAGCCGAAGGTGAATGAGATAAAGGAAAGGAATAAGAAAAACCCGCAGAGGATGCAGAAGGAAATCATGGAACTATATAAAAAACATAAGATAAATCCCTTTGGAGGATGCCTGCCTATGCTTATTCAGGTGCCTTTTTTCCTCGCTCTATACAAGGTACTCTCGATTGCTATAGAGTTAAGGAAGGCACCATTTATATTCTGGCTAACCGATCTTTCTGAAAAAGATCCATTTTTTATACTCCCCATACTTATGGGAGCAGCGATGGTAATACAGCAGAAAATGACACCCTCTGCGATGGAACCTATGCAGCAGAAAATGATGATGCTCATGACTGTAGTCTTTACTATTATCCTTATGAAATTCCCATCTGGTCTTGTTTTATACTGGCTGGTGAATACTCTGCTGGGTATTGTCCAACAATTATATATGGAAAAGAAGCTGCCAACAATACAGGCTAAAAAATAGCCTGTATTGCGCTATTGCTCACTTCAGGGCATAGAATTTGTCATTCCAGACAACATAATTCAAGAATCGATTCATTTAGGTATGAATTGTTTAGACGACACCATAGCAGCTATCTCTACTCCCATAGGCGAAGGCGGCATAGGCATTGTGCGGCTTAGCGGAAGCAATTCAATTACCATTGCTGACCATATATTTTTTTCGCCAAAAGGCAAAAATCTTAAAGATACAAAGTCCCACACCATTGTTTATGGATTTATAATCAACCCTACTACGGGAGAAAGAATTGACGAGGTGCTCGTCTCAGTTATGAAAGCTCCTCGAACATATACAATGGAGGATGTGGTCGAAATTAATTGCCACGGCGGAATTCTTCCGCTCAGGACAACTCTCCGACTGCTTTTAGACAAAGGTGTAAGGCTCGCTGAACCTGGTGAGTTTACAAAAAGGGCATTCTTAAATGGCAGGATAGACCTCTCCCGTGCAGAAGCAGTTATTGATGTTATAAGGTCGAAGACAGAACAGTCAGAGAGGCTGGCATTTCAACACCTCGAGGGGAGGCTTTCTGTAAAAATAACCGATTTAAGAAATAATATCACAGACATCTGTATCCATATCGAGGCTCATATCGATTTCCCCGAAGATGAACTGGAACTCATGACAAGAACCGAAATAATTAATTCAATGAGCGAGATAGAGACAGAATTATCAAATCTCTCAAAAGGCTATAACGAGGGAAGATTTTTCAGGGAGGGGGTTTCTACAGCCATTGTCGGAAAACCCAATGTCGGAAAATCATCGATTCTAAACGCCCTGCTGCAGAGAGATAAGGCAATAGTTACAGGAATGCCAGGAACCACAAGGGATATAATAGAAGACTACTTGAATATCGATGGACTGCCATTGCGCGTGATAGATACAGCAGGAATAAGAGAGTCTTATGACCTTGCGGAGGTGGAAGGCGTAAGGAGGACCTTAAGGGCGATCGAAGATGCAGATGTTGTTCTGGCAATACTGGATGCAAGCAGACCCATAGACGAGGCAGATGCGGAGCTGATGAAAAAGGTGAAAGACAAAAAGGCCATTGCGGTGATTAATAAATCTGACATAGAAAGCGCCAAATTCAAATTTCCAGATGATACTAATGGAAAGGGAGATGCAGCATGGCGCTCGGGTGCAGAAGCAGCAGAGAAGAGCCACATCGATACCTCAGCATCTTGCTGCGATACTGTCCCTGTAGTAAAGGTTTCGGCCTTAAAGGGTGATGGCCTTGATGAACTGAAAAATGCAATCTATTCTCTATGTATATCATCCAGCGATATTATAGGCACAGAAGGCGTGATTATAACAAACATGAGACATAAACATTCCATAGATAGGGCGCTGGAATCACTAAGAGAGGCATCAGAAACCTTCGAAAATGGAGAGCCGTTTGAAGTCGTTGCCATTTCTTTGCGGGAGTCCCTACACCATCTCGGCGAAATCATAGGTGTGGTTACGACTGAGGATATCTTAGACAGGATATTCAGCGACTTCTGCATCGGAAAATAGGAGAGGCGTAAGATAGGCGATACTAATGGGAAAACCGAGTGAATTGTGGAGATGCTAAAGCAGTGCACATTCAGACTATCCCCTTCTTCAATATGTCATAAATGTGTATTATGCCCTTTGCCTTTGCATCTACGTCAGGAACTACAAGGGAAGCTATGGAATAATTCTCCATTATAGATAAAGCCTTTACCGCAAGTTCGTCTTTTGATACCGTCTTTGGGTTTTCTGTCATCACTTCTGCTGCCTTCATATCAAAGAATTTCTTACCCCATCTCTCTATTCCTCTCCTCAGGTCTCCATCTGTAATGATGCCAAGAATTCTGTTTTCGGTATCAGCAACTATCGTAGTGCCAAGTTTTTTGGATGATATTTCTATAATAGCCCTTGCCATCTCTTCATCAGGAAGAATTACAGGAAGGGCATCGCCTGAATGCATAAGGTCTTCGACCTTTATAAGGAGTTTTTTTCCGAGATTGCCTCCAGGATGGAAAAGGGCAAAGTCCTCCTTTTTGAGGCCCCTTTTTACCAGCAGGGCAACTGCTACTGCATCGCCCATTGCCAATGCTGCAGTCGTTGATGCAGTAGGAACGATTCCTAAAGGACATGCTTCCTCCTTTACAGATACATCAAGCGTTACATCGGCAGCTTTTGAGAGTGTTGAATTGTGATTGCCTGTCATGGAGATCATGCCCACATTGAATCTCTTTAAAACAGGTATTAATCTAATAAGTTCTTCTGTCTCGCCACTGTTTGAAACAAAGATTATTATATCATCGGATGTGACCATACCAATGTCGCCATGACTTGCCTCGGCAGGATGCAAAAAAAAAGCGGGCGTACCTGTAGATGATAGAGTGGCGGCTACTTTTTTCCCGACAAGTCCCGATTTGCCAATGCCGGTGACTACCATCCTGCCTCTGCTTCTGGAGATAATATCGACTGCACTTTCGAAATGACTATCGAGTCTCTCTGCCATAGCAGAAACTGCATCGGCCTCTATTTTTAAAACTTTTTTGCCTATCTCTCGAATATCGTCCATTTTCGACTACCCTTTTTGCAGGAGTAAAAAACAAAAGGTTCTTCTCCCATTTTCTACGGTACTGGTAGAGGTATAGGGAGAAGGTTACCGGCCTGAAAGGATTTTAGGGATGAAGTATTTAAGCTCATGGAATCCACAGGCCTTGCGTCTTATAAGTCCTATTTCTCTGTTATTGCCCTCTAAGCCATATCACACCAGTTATAGGTGTCATACTAATAC
Source organism: Thermodesulfovibrionales bacterium (assembly GCA_021129835.1). Lineage (GTDB taxonomy): Bacteria > Nitrospirota > Thermodesulfovibrionia > Thermodesulfovibrionales > Dissulfurispiraceae > JAJOKM01. Next base: position 4,829 of record JAJOKM010000174.1, read on the forward strand.
TTGCGCCTTCAAATCCCCTTCATTTAAAAAACAGGGCATTCTGGCGTATTTTTATAAAGATAAGCCCCTCTACTAATACTTTCGCCTTCTAATTTTTCGTCCTCCCCGACTATAAACTCCGCTATCTGGACCAG
>JAJOKM010000133.1 GCA_021129835.1 Thermodesulfovibrionales bacterium
TAACGGTTAACGGTTAAAGGCAGTAACTGTAAACCGTAAACTGTAAACTGGTAACTGTAAACTGCAAACTGGTAACTGTAAACCGTAAACTGGTAACCGTTTAACCAACAATCTGCTCAAGCTGTCTCTGCCTTAGGTTTTCGGGCCTCATATCTTCTCCCCTTATCTCATTCGCATCCCCATATGCCTGAACTGCCTGCCGGGCCTCTACCCCTTGTGGCTCCTGTCTCACTTGCTGCGCCTGTTGTGCCTCAACTTGGTCGTCTGCCCTCGCCCTGTTTTCTGCCTCGACCCTGTTGCCTTCTTCAGCGACATTCACCTCTCTGGCCTGATTGACTATGGTTACTCTCACGCCTTCCTCTGGGGCATTTGCCGCCCTGCCCTGCTGCACCCTCTCTTCACCTTGGACTTCCCTCTGTCTCTGCTGAACTTCGTTATTCCTTGCTATCAGATCTACATTCGGGTGATTGACAGCTACCTGCTCTATGGCCATGCTACACCTCCTGGTATAAATGTCGTAACTGCTCAGGTTCGAGGTTCGAGGTTCGAGGTTCACGACAAAGAAGGTTTACGGTTTACGGTTCACAGTTTACGGTTTATGTTAACTGATAACTGGCAACTGATAACTATCCTTTATAACCGTGACGTTGAACCTGGAACGTTGAACCTGAGTAGCTACAAAATGTCTAAATTACACCGACTTCCTTATTTTTACTGCATTGCCGTGCGCTTCCAGCCCTTCTGCATCTGCAAGGGCTTCTACCGCACTTGCTAATAGCATAAACCCTTCTTTGTCAAAAGTCAACAGGCTCGTCCTCTTGATAAAATCATATACCCCGAGAGGGGATGAAAACCTTGCCGAGCCACCTGTTGGCAGGGTATGGTTTGGCCCTGCTGAGTAATCGCCAAGAGACTCAGGTGTCCACTGCCCCAAAAAGATGGCGCCGGCACTCGTGACCAATTCAACATCCTTTTCAGGCTCCCGTGTCATTATCTCGAGATGCTCGGGGGCAATCTCGTTTGCTATTGCCATAGCCTCCCTGATCCCTTTTACGCTAATTATTGCCCCATACCTCCTCAGAGATCTCCTCGCTATATCTCTCCTCTTCATCATCTTCATCTGCCTATTTAGCTCAGGCAATATCTTCTCTATAAGGCCTTCGGAGTTGGTTATTAATATACTGGATGCCATTTCGTCATGTTCTGCCTGGCTTAGCATGTCAGCAGCCACAAATGCCGGATCAGCGGTCTCATCGGCAATTATCAATATCTCGGTCGGCCCGGCAATCATATCTATACCCACATCCCCAAAGACCATTTTTTTTGCGAGCGCAACATAGATATTTCCAGGCCCTACTATCTTATCGACCTTTTTTATATTTTCTGAACCGTATGCCATGGCGCCAATTGCTTGCGCGCCTCCAATCCTGTAAATCTCTCTTACTCCGAGAAGGTCTATTGCCGCCATGACATATGGATCTGTCTTGCCAAGCGGGGCAGGAACGCAGAGGGCTATCTCCGGAACCCCTGCTACTTGCGCAGGTATGACATTCATTAAGACGGTCGACGGGTAAGATGCCTTGCCGCCGGGCACATAAATGCCAACCCTCTCTATGGGCTTGATTATCTGTCCAAGTAATGCGCCATCTTTTTTGAATGACCATGATCGCTCCACCTGCCTCATATGAAATTCCCGTATCCTGGCGATGGATACCTCTAATGCATGCTTTACATCGCGGTCCACCTGACCTGCATACCCTTTTACTTCAGCCTCGCTCACTGCTGCCGGGAGGTCATGCCGGTCGAATTTACGGGTATATTTTTGGAGTGCGGTATCGCCCCTCTTTCTTATGTCAAGGAGTATGCCCTTTACCCTTTCTGTTATTTCTGGACTGACGCCGGCAGCCCTGGCTTTGAGCAGTTTCAGAAATGCAGTTATCTCTTTCTTATGTCGTAGAACTTTCATCGTCATAGTATAATCTTTATTAGTAACCGTTTACGGAACGTTGAAATTTGAAATTCGATAAACTCGTAAAAGAGCGTCATTCCCGCTTCCTGCTTCCTGTTCCAGTTTCTAATTTCGAACCGTGAACGGCTACCTTCATCACAATTCTAAGGCCACCTTAATCGAATCTTCATCAACATAAACCTGCCTAAAACCCATCCTATCGGCAAGATTTAGCATGCAGGTATTCACCTTCAGGATGTCCATCCACATCTTCTTTATGCCAGCCCTTCTTGCTACCTCAAGGCAGTATTCGCAAATACCCCTGCCAATGCCCTGTCCGTGCCATGAATCACCTACTATTACCGCCATCTCGGCATCTTCCATATTAGGTTGCTTCATGAACCGTACATCCCCAATAATCCTCTCACGCCCATCTTCTACAATAACGCATACCAGGGCAAGCTCGCGGTCATAATCAACCTGGCAGTATCTCGCCAGCTGTTCATCGGCGAGATCGGTGAATCGCTGGAAAAACCGTAAGGCAATAGTTTGCTCGGAAGAAGCACTAAAAAACTCTTCAACAAGGGGACTGTCTTCTGGACGAATAGGTCTTATCGTGGCCGGTCTGCCGTCTCTTAGTGTAATATTGGTAACAAGTCTGACCGGGTAAGGGCAGATGGAGAGATGTGTTGGGCAGAGTTCCGATTTATGCCTCTCGAATCCGCCAAGGATCCCGTCTTCAAGTAATATCCCTACATCGAGGGCAACACCACTTTTGCCGATAACAAGAAATGGATTAATATCGACCTCTTTGATCTGTGGGAAGTCGATAATCATCTGAGTAAACCTTACCAGTATCTCTTCAAGGTGACGCAACATATCCTCGAATAAGGGATGGGTACTAAGGTGCTGGAATATCCTCGTCTCTGCTATTATGCGCCTTGCTAATGCCTGGTTAAGGGGGGGTAGTCCTACGGAATAGTCTTTAAGTACTTCAAGCAGCTCTCCTCCTGTGCCGAAAATGATGACCGAGCCAAAGGTTAGATCTTTCTTTGCGCCAATTACCAGTTCATATCCACGCTCTGCAATCATGGGCTGCACTAATACGCGGGTCTCAGTATCTCCAAAGGAGAGGGCTATCTCTGTCATCCTCTTGAAGGCATCAACGACACCTTCCTGATCTTTGATATTGAGGACGATACCACCTTTTTTCAGTTTGTGGAAGACCTTATGGGAATCGATCTTTAATACTACAGGGTATCCTATTTCTCCGGCGATATGGATAGCCTCCCTCTCGCTGCGTGCCTCTCTGGTGGGAACTACCGGTATCCCATATGCGAGGAGTATCTCTTTTGCCTCATTGAAGGTCAAGACAAGCCTCTGCCTTTCTGATGCGTTTTTTATCACTTCTTCAACCCTGCCCTTGTCGGGAACAAAGTCCTTGAGGATTGCTTCAGGGGTCTCTAAGAGGAGCCGCAGGTTGACGTCATAACGGTGCATATAAATGAAATTTTTTATAGCCCACTCCGGTGCGGTGAATGTTGGTATCCCTCTGTCATTGAGGAGTTCCCGGGAAGGCTTGACCATCTCCTCCCCCATCCACGAGGTGAGCAGCGGTTTGTAAGGATACTCCTTTGATGTCGATGCAACTACTTCTGCGATTTCCTTCGATTTAGCGCCGAAAAAAGATGTATGGATTACTAAAACTCCATCTACTCCTTTATCTTTTAAGCAACTGTTAACCACTATTTTGTAGTCTTCGAGAGAGGCATCTGAGAGGATGTCGAGGGGATTTTCGATCGGCATCTTCGATGGCAGGCGATCTCTTAGGGTATCGCGTGTTTCATGGCTGAACTGTGCAAGGACACCACCAGATTTCAGCAATGTGTCGACTGCAATGACTGCCGGACCGCCCGCATTAGAGATAATAGCCAGACGATTTCCTCTTGGACGACGTTGTTTTGAGAGCGTTTCGGCCAGATAGAAGAGATCAATTAGCTCGTCTACCCTTACGACACCTGCCCTCTTGAAGGCGGCATCATAAACCAGATCTTCTCCAGCGAGGATACCTGTGTGTGTAAGCGTAAAATAATTTAATTCCTCAAATTTTCCGGATTTAACGACTACGATTGGCTTACTGCGAGCAAAAGAGCGAGCAGATGTCATGAATTTGCGTCCGCTCTTTAAGGACTCCATATAGATAATTATTGCCCTGGTCTCCGGGTCAACACCCAGGAAATCGATCATGTCAGGGATATCAATATCAAAACTGCCGCCGACCGAAATGAAATAGCTGAAACCAATATTTTTACTGACAGCCCTATCTAAAAGGGCGATCGGGATCGCCGCACTCTGAGAGATAAGCGCTATGCCGCCTTTAGGGGGCATCGCTGGGAAGGCGCTCGCATTGAGCTGCTTGCCAGGTCTGATAAAACCGAGAGAACTTGGGCCCAAAAGCCTGATCCCATATTTACATGCAACTGCCATAATGCCGGCCTCAAAGGCGTGTGGGTCTGGCACCCGATAATGAAAATCGGGACACAGCATTATTATGCCTTTTACTCCCTTATGCCCGCTTTCTTCGATATGCGCAATGGCTTCTTCACATGGAACAGCCAAGATTGCCAGATCTATATCTCTCTGTATATCGGTAATCTTATGATATGTTTCTACTCCATGAACTGACCCTTCGCGGGTGTTTACGGGATATACCACCCCTTTAAAGCCTTTACCGATTAGGTTTTCAAACACAGCGCAGCCCAGGGATCTCCTGTCTTCACTCGCCCCAATAACCGCAATCCTGCCGGGATTGAAAAAGAGTTCGAGATTTTTAATTGACATTGTAAAGAAAAACAATAGATCCGCAGATTTCGCAGATTAACGCAGATTTTTAAAACCCAATCAACATCTTATTTTTGTAATAGTTCAGCTCCCCCTCCCACCAGGGGAGGGGGTTAGGGGGAATGTTTATTGATAATATTCCTTAATTCCCTCCCCCTTGACGGGGGAGG
>JAJOKM010000004.1 GCA_021129835.1 Thermodesulfovibrionales bacterium
AAAAATATAAGGTTATTAACCGTGAACTGTGAACCTGACAACCTGAGTAGTTACTATTCTGCTTTCAGGTGCGGGGGTTTTATTATAGGGCAACAAAATATCCGACGCTGCGCCTTGTCTTTACATATTTCGGGTTGTCTGGGTCTTTCTCTATCTTTGCCCTGAGTCTCCTTATATGAACATCCACAGTTCTTGGCTCCACATAAACATCGTTGCCCCATACCACATTAAGGAGGTGATCCCGGTTATAGATCTTGTTAGGTCTTTCTGCAAGGTACAAGAGGAGCTTAAACTCAGTAGCGCTCAGTCTTATCTGGCGATTACCTATCGTGACTATATATTTTTCTTTGTCTATAATCATATCCTTTATCGTCACTATGCCAACTGTCTCAGCCGCCTCCTCATGCAGAGTAGTCGACTGCTGTTCCGCCCTTCGTAAAATAGCCTTTGTCCTTGCTATCAACTCTCTTGTGCTGAATGGCTTTGTAATGTAATCATCGGCCCCTATTTCGAGACCAAGAACCTTGTCGAGCTCTTCTCCCTTTGCGGTTAGCATTATAATAGGAATAAGGGGTGTGTCAGTACCGCTTCTGATAATCTTGCATAGTTCTAGTCCCTGAATTCCGGGTAGCATAAGGTCTAAAAGGATAAGGTCATATTTATTGTCCCTTATCTTTCTTAAGGCACTCTCTCCATCATAAGCAGAATCAACACCAAGGCCACTCTTCTTCAGGTTGTAAGAGACGAGTTCTACAATGTCTGCCTCATCATCTATGACAAGGATGTTTTTCATTTGCAAATACTCCCCTCGAGTATTCTCGTTAGATCTTCTATGCTAATATTTCGTTGTATTCTTACCATCCCGATCTTTTCGGGGAGAATAAACTTCATTTCTCCGGCCACTACCTTTTTGTCAAGTTTCATATGTGAAATTAGCTTATCAACATTTATCTCTTTTGGCAATTCAGAAGGCAGACCATAGGCATCTATAATGGCCTTTATCCTTGATGCCTGATTACTATCTATAAATCCCATTAATTCAGAAAGTCTCGCCTCAAGATGCATGCCTATACCAATCGCTTCACCATGAAGATACCTCAGATATCCAGTCTCTGTCTCTATGGCATGACCAATGGTATGACCATAATTAAGTATTGCCCTTAGCCCTGACTCCATTTCGTCCTTTGAAACTACATCAGCTTTTATCTCACATGAACGCTTGACAATAAACCTCATGGCATCGATCTCTAAATTCAAAATAGCATCTCTGTTCTGCTCCATAAAGATGAATAACTCCTCATCCCATATCACACCATATTTTATTATCTCGGCAATACCGCATAATAATTCCCTCCGCGGCAATGTCGTAATGGTATCAATGTCTATCCAGACAACCCTTGGTTGATAAAAAGTACCTATCATGTTTTTGCCAAGATAATGATTCACCCCTGTCTTGCCACCAACAGAACTGTCAACTTGTGAAAGAAGGGTCGTTGGAACCTGGATAAGGTTAATGCCTCTCATGTATATGGATGAGACAAAGCCTGCTATGTCTCCAATTACGCCGCCTCCGAGGGCAATAAGACAGGAATTCCTATCGAGTCTCTTCTTTAATAGTTCGGTCAGGGCATGGTGAGTCCAGAAATAATCCTTGTATTCTTCACCGGCAGGCATGAGGACATAAAAAGGCTCAAAGTTGGCATTTTTTAGGGAATTAATTACCTCGTCCCCATATAGATTAAATACATCTGGGTTGCTTATGACACTAATTTTAGGACTGAATCCAAATAAACTAACCTTTTCTCCTATATTAGACAGGATGCCTCGGCCGATCACAATTTCATAGCTTCTTTTACCAAGCTCAACTTTTACCGTATCCATAGCAATTCAAGTACGAATTAGGGCAATAGTTCAGCGCCCCCTCCACCCTAACCCCCTTCCTCCGAGGCTGACACTCGTTCGGCAAGTGATGTCAGGTCTTGACATGTGACATAACCAGTGTTACCCTGTGTCTCAGGCTGTTTTTTTTCTCTCATTTATGTCACATGTCAAGACCTGACACCGATGTACATTATAATTATTTCCTCGGCAACTTCGAGCGGACTCTTTTTTTCGGTATCTATCATGATGTCAGCCTTTTCGTAATGCGGTCTTCTGAATTCAAGTAATTCCTTTATCTTCAGAATAGGATTTTCTACCCGAAGAAGGGGCCTGTCATCATTATTGCTTGTCCTCTTCAAGATAGTCTCCGGAAGTGCTGTAAGGCAGACCACCACTCCATTTTTTTTGAGATTATCGATATTTTCCTGCCTCAACACTGCACCACCGCCGGTTGAAATTACTGCGTTTTTTGCCTCTGAAAGTCTCTTTATAACACCAGATTCTATCTCCCTAAATCTCGCCTCGCCATATTGTTTAAAGATCTCCGCTATTGTTATATTTTGTTCTTTTTCTATCTCACTGTCGACATCAATCAGTATATAATTTAATTTCTGCGATAATATCCTACTAACCTCTGTCTTTCCAGTTCCCATAAAACCTGTAAGGACGATATTTTTCATAATGCCTCCACGGTATACGCTATCGCCCAATTTATTAGGTTCACGGTTCACAGTTAATAACCTTGAGGAGTTACAGTATGGCTACATAAGTTCGAATCTGCCGCTTCGCTGCCTGTATTGCTCAAATTCTTTTCTCTTTGCCTCAAATCCTTTCTTGCCCATCATGGCATAAGTCAAATTTTTCCCTTCCTCTACGCCTGGCTGATTAAAAGGATTGATGCCGTATAGAAAACCCGCTACTGCAGTAGCGATTCCGAAGAAATGGAAGAGTTGCCCAAGGTGGTATTCATCTATTGTAGGAACTTCTATCGTGATATTTGGCCTCCCATTTTTTGTGAGGGCAATCTCTGATGCCTCCTGCTCAATTTTTGTCAATTCAGACAGAGTATGCCCTGAAAGATAGCCGAGACCTTCCATATCTTGAAAGACTGCGGGGATATTTATCTCCTTCCCATAATTTTCTATTGACAAAAATATAACCACTTTATCTCTCGGCCCTTCCATCCATAATTGCAACTGCGAATGTTGATCTGTTGTGCCTACAGATGGATAAGGTGTAAATCCTTTTTCGTCCTTACCAAGGCTCTCTGCCCATAATTGACAAAACCATTCAGCGAATGACTTAAAGCGGTCAGCATATGGCATCATAACGGTAATATTTTTATTTCTAAGGCTCTGCAACAAATAAAGTCCGGAAGAAAACAAAAATGCAGGATTTCTCCATAGGTCAGGATCCATGCATCTGCCATGAATATCACTTGCACCTCTCAGCATCTCATTAGAATTAATGCCAATTGTCTCTCCGAGCAGTAATCCTACAGGACTCAAGACAGAATACCTTCCACCTATGCCATTGGGTATGGGAAGGGACCTGAGTCCATAATCGTCCGCAATTTTCCTCATGTTCCCTTTCTCAGGGTCTGTCGTAACAATAATGTGGTCTTCGGGTTTCAGGGATTGCTCCTTCAGTCTCTGCCAGATGATCATAAAAGAACCAATCGTCTCTGTAGTGCTACCTGACTTGGTTATCACATTAATAACAGTTTTTTTAAGGTCTACTATTTCGAGTATATTGCTTAAGGTTACAGGGTCGACATTGTCGTAAATAAATACTTTAGGACTCCTTCTAAGATTGTGAAATGGGCTTAATGCTTCAAGTATCGATCGTGGCCCGAGGGCAGATCCGCCAATTCCGAGGAGAAGAAAATTATCAAATCCCCTCGCATATCTTCCGACCTCCTTTATTGCAGATATATCCGCCCATGGTAGGTCAAGAAATTCTAATTCAGGATATTTTCTCGAATCTATTATTTCGATCAGTCTTGCGGTATCGATCGTCTTAAAATCGTCCTCGGATAAACCATTCCTGCCAACGACATCCTGCATTAGATTTGAAAAATCAAACCGTATCATCCCTGCCCTCCAAATTTGCCTCTAAGTGCTTGCTTCTTCCTTAGAGGCTCTCAAGCCTTCTATAACTACAATAAAGAGCACCATCATAAAGCCTATGAGCAGTCCAAATACATTTATCATACCTAATAACATTAAGATCAATAAAACAGCAATAACCATAAAAAATTTGAGTATGCTTAAAAGCACCAGCTGCACTGTAGCCCCTGCTGCTCCCAAAGTGGCCTTTGCGGACCAGACTAATCCTTTGAAATTACCTATGCCAATAAGGCCTCCGATTAATATACCTACAGAAAAACGCCATTCTACAAAAAAGAGAGCTATTAATGCAGCGGGTATGAGTATAAATGCAGAGTGTTTGTATACCCTTTGACTCATTAGGCCTATTATTTCATGCCCCATGGCCATCACTCTTTTGCCTGCTTTTCTAGTTTTCTTGCAACCCTTAATAGTTCTCTGAAGCCAGCAATTATGCCAATAATTAAGAATATTATTGTAAAGACGGGCAGCGTGTTAAGCCATATATCCAGTCCATATCCTATGGCAAGCCCAACGAATATAGATACAACAAAAAAGATACCTACGTGGCTCGCTTCATGTAGTTGCTTATATACTGATTTTTCTTGCTCTGGTGGTCTTTCTTCCCTCACATTAATAATCCTTTCTCAATTATTGTGAATCCGCTCAGTATACTTACACTTACATCTCTTTTATCGTAATAGTTCACCCCCACCCTAACCCTCCCCCATCAAGGGGGAGGGAATTAAGGAATATTATCAATAAACATTCCCCCTC
>JAJOKM010000026.1 GCA_021129835.1 Thermodesulfovibrionales bacterium
CCTGCTTGTCATTTCGAAGGAGTATGCGACTGAGAAATCTAAGATTTCTCCCTTCGGTCGAAATGACAATTCAGAGTTGACACGACAATAGCTAAATGCTAATAGCTAATGGCTCACTCATTACAGATGTCCTCCGTGACAGAGACAGAGGATCAAGGATTAAGACGACCCGGCCATCACCAGTAATAGTGGCCCCTAAAATACCACTCTCTTCTGCCTCGACGCCATTTATAGCCTTAATAACGACCTCCTCCTGTCCTATCACTTCATCTACGGATATACAGAGCCTTTTGCTTCCGGATATAACCACAAGCACATAGTTATGATTATTAATGTAGTCAATATCAGGTACTTTTTGTAGTCCAAGAAACTCTGACATCCCGATCATGGGTAATACCCTGCCTCTAATGGTCAACACCCTTTGTCCAGTTACATTCTTTATAGCATCCTTTTTAACCCGGAGTGTCTCTTCTACCGCTGACTGGGGAATGGCGTAATGCTCATCTCCAACCCTCACCATTATTGCATGCAGTGTTGCCAGAGTTAAAGGCAGGCTTATCCTGAATGTGCTTCCGACACCCTTTTTAGTGATTACCTCGACACCACCATTCAATTTAGATACATTTGTCCTTACCACATCCATCCCAACCCCGCGACCGCTCAGCTCTGTCGAGGTCTCCTTCGTAGAAAACCCAGGCAAAAAAATCAGATTCGTTGCTGCATCATCAGGCATCTTCTCTGCTTCTTCTTCTGATATAAGCCCTTTTAGCAATGCCTTTTTCTTGACAGCCTCTATATCTATCCCTTTTCCATCGTCCGATACCTCTATAACTATCTGTGTCCCTTTTTGATAAGCATCGATAACTATCTTCCCTTTGATAGGCTTATTTTTAATCACTCTCTCTTCTTTCGTCTCTATCCCGTGGTCTATAGAATTTCTTATTATGTGAACAAGGGGATCGCCTATATTCTCTATGACGGTTTTGTCCACTTCTGTATCTTCTCCGATTATCTCTAAGTCTATCTCTTTGTCCATGCTTCTGGATAAATCCCTGGCCATCCTCGGAAATTTTCCAAAGACCTTCTGAATAGGCTGCATCCTCATTTTCATCACTGCAAGCTGCAGGTCCGATGTCACTCTATCCAGAAAACTCGTCGTCTCAATGAGACCTTCTACATAAGGATCTCCCGAATAGCTAATATTAAGTCTTGCAGCAAGATTCAGAAGTCTATTCCTCGCCATCGCGATCTCTCCTGCTAAGTTCATCGCTTTATCAATTCTGGAGACTTCAACCCTCAAGTTCGATATAATCTCCTTCTCTATGCCCTGCTCACCTGCCTCGCTGCGTCTTGTTATCTGCCTCTCTTGTTCATCCGGTACAGGAAGTACAGGCGCAGCCGTAGATGCCGGTGCAGGTGCAGCGTCTTCAGTTATAGGCACGAACTCTGGTTTAGCATCGGATTGAGTATCTGTTGAGGGCGCTTGCGCAGCAGTAAGCTCTTTTAAAAGGCCAGATATGTCCTCTTCTATTCCATCCTTAAGTTTTATGTGAGATATAATCAGCCTTAAGGTATCCACACTTTTAAGTATTACATCTATTAAGCCCTTTGAGAGGTCCATTTCGCCCTCGCTAAGCTTCTTCATAATGCTTTCTGCCTCGTGAGCCACATCAATAATTTGCTGAAACCCTAAAAAACTCGCTGCCCCTTTAAGGGTATGCATTCCCCGAAATATCTCCTCCAAAATATCCTTAACATATCCTTCTGTCTCTATCTTCACAAACATGGGCTCGATTCTTTCGAGTGTCTCTTCTGCCTCGACAATGAAATCTTCTACTATCTCGTCCATCTCGTCAAACATTTCAACCTCTGAATATGATACTCATTATACTTGACCCGAACAAGTCGGAACTAAAAATTCCAAAATTTTGACACTTGATCTTTGACATTTATTTGAAATTTGGACTTTGACATTTTTCATTTATTCTCTAAGGTGACAGAAGAGATTTTTTCTTTTCAGCAATTTTTTCGATCTTTACTTTTAAAATTTCGGACGTAAATGGCTTAACTACATAGCTGTCAACGCCTGCCTTAATCGCTTCTATAACCTTCTCCTTTTCAGCCTCAGCAGTCACCATAAGGAAAGGTATCCCTTTAAAATCCTCGCTCTGCCTAGTATTCCTAAGAAAAGTAATCCCGTTCATCTCTGGCATATTCCAATCAGACACCACAAGCCCAAAGCTGTCGTTTTTAAGTTTATTAAGTGCCTGTGTGCCGTTTTCGGCTTCCTCTATATGTTCAAAGCCTATCTGTTTCAGGAGATTCTTGATTATCCTTCTCATAGTCGGAAAGTCATCCACCACCAACACCTTAATGCCGAAATTAAGCACTACTCCACCCCCCCTGAGCTAAGTACCCTTTTTATGCTGTCGCTTATCAGGTCTGCGTTGACTGGCTTCACCAGATATTCATCAACTCCTGCTTCAATAGCCCTTTTTTTGTCATCCTCATCCATCTCTGTAGTAATCATTATTACCGGGATATTGCACCATATCGGATTATTCTTCAAGCCCTTCGTGAACTCTACTCCATCCATGTAAGGCATATTCATATCACTGAGTATAAGATCGAAATCATTGATGCCAATCTTCTCCATAGCGTCCAGTCCATTTTCTGCTGTCACTACCTTGTATCCCCATTTTTTAAGATAAAGGCTTAACAGTCTTCTCGTCGTCTTATCGTCATCCACAACCAGTATCTGCATAAATGCCTCCATATTATACCTGATTAGGCAGCTTGAAAGACCTCTTTCAGCAAACAGGAAAATTTGGGCTCTTAAAATGACAAGAAACAATAATATTGCTACCATATTGTTACCATATTTCCCTATAAATGTAAATAGCCTACTACAAACTCCGAAAATAGAGGCAGAAAATTAATGAAGTAGGGCTCGTTCCCCGAACGGGCCGGAGGAACTGAAGGGGATAAAATCGGAAAGAATAAACCTTAAGGCAAGAAAGGCTCCTCCTTTTTACGGAGTCTCTGCTTCTGAAAAAACCTCTTTAGTATAGAGATACACTCATCTTCTAATATTCCAGAGACTATATCCACTTGATGATTCAATAGTTTATCAGAAAGGACTTGATAAAGGCTCTTAACTGCCCCGCCTTTGGGATCACTGCACCCATACACGAGTCTGCCCAGACGGGCATTTATCATGGCGCCGGCGCACATTATACACGGTTCCTTAGTCACATACAGGGTTGCATCAGTTAATCTCCAGTTTTTATTCCTCTGTGCACCCATTCTCAATGCAATTATTTCTGCATGAGCGGTAGGGTCAAAGGTCGACTCGCGCTCGTTACGTCCACTGGAGACCACCTCGCCATTTATAGTGAGAACAGCGCCTACAGGGACTTCACCTGCGCTAAAGGCATCTGCCGCCTCTTTAAGGGCGAGTCTCATTAAGCCTTCAAGGTTGAGTGAAGCCATTTCGCCCATTCATCGATACCTTCCCCGGTCTTGCACGATACTTCAAATATCCTGATGGATGGATTAAGAGAGAGGGCATCACTCTTGATTTTCTCTATACTTACACCAAGAAATGGCTTTAAATCGATCTTATTAATAATCAGTACATCTGATTCTTGAAACATAAGTGGATACTTCAATGGCTTGTCATCTCCTTCAGGAAGACTGAGAACCATTGTCTTTATATCTTCACCAACATTAAACTCGGCAGGGCATACAAGGTTTCCGACATTTTCGATAAATACAATATCGAGATCATTCAGAGGCAGGTCTCCTAAGACCTCGTTAATCATATTGGCATCAAGATGGCATGCGCTGCCTGTATTTATCTGGACAACCGGGATACCCAGGGCATTGATCCTTGCGGCATCATCAGTGCCTGTAATATCACCTTCTATGACCCCGACTTTTAGCCGGCCATCTAACTCATTAATGGTCATCTCAAGGAGAGATGTCTTCCCAGCGCCCGGGGAACTCATGAGGTTTATAACATAAACCCCCATACTACTGAAGACCCTTTTATTGTCCTGCGCGATCCTCTCGTTGGCATCAAGTATCTTTGAGGCAATCTTTAACTTCATCTTCGCCGACCTCCACCTCTATTATATCTAACTCACGGCCAGACTTCACCGTAAATGAGTTGCTGCTGCAGTAAGGACAACAAAGAATAAAACTACCGCTCACCGTAAAATCCCGCTTGCAGGTATTGCAGTAACCCGCAACCGGCACCTCTTCGATTACTAAAGAGGACTCACTCGCTATCGTCTCTGCCTTTAAGGCATCAAAGGCAAAAAGCAGGGACTCTGGCATAACACCTGAGGCTCTACCAATACGGATCCTTACGATTTCTATCCTGCTAAAGCCATTGTCTCGGCATACACTTATAGCAGTCCTGAGCAGTCCATCGGCTATCGAGGCTTCATGCATACTGAAATGGGGTCAAATCTTTCCTCTTGACAATTGAAGCAATTGACTGCTTAATTTATCAAATCTTTTCTTCAATTTTAGTTCTCGCTCCAGCCCGATCTGCAATCTTTTTCTGGCCTGACTAACTGCACTGTAATCTATCCCTCCTACCAGCCGCCCAATTTCGGGTTGGGTAATCTGACAGAAACGGTAAAGCAATTCCATCAGCATCGCTCTTTCTAAAGATTTTTTTCCCGCCGACAAATATCCTCCTTGCCCTTCCTGATCAAATGAGTAAAATG
>JAJOKM010000150.1 GCA_021129835.1 Thermodesulfovibrionales bacterium
CAAGCAATTCATGTTAGCTATTCACAGGGTGAATCCGTAATATCACGGATTCAGGAATATATCATAAATTAAGGTTTGATACAACTATGAAGACAAAAAAAGAATTGCTCAATTCAGGTAATATACTTATATATGAACCTTTATCTGATAGATGGACATTCCTACTTTTACCGAGCATATCATGCCATAAAAGGACTGACCAATTCAAAAGGGCTTCCCACAAATGCAATTTATGGCTTTACAAACATGATATTGAAGATAATCAAAGAAAAAAGGCCAGATGCAATAGCAGTAGCTTTTGACTCTCCTGCCCCAACAGAGAGACACAAGATCTATGCGGATTACAAGATACAGAGACCAAAGACTCCCGATGATCTGGTCGTCCAGATTCCATATATAAAGGAGATATTAAAGGCGTTTAATATTCCTGCCTTTGAGATGATAGGCGTTGAAGCCGATGATATTATCTGCACCATCGCAAAAAAAGCGGCATCTACAGGAACAAGCGTCTTCATATTAAGTGGCGACAAAGATATAATGCAGATAGTCGAACGAGGCATAAAGGTTTATGACCCGCTAAAGAATCTGATAATAGACGAAGATTATGTGAGGGAACGATTTGGAGTGCCACCTGAATGCATCCCAGAATTTATAGCACTGACAGGTGATTCGATAGACAACATTCCCGGAGCAAAGGGGATTGGTGAAAAGACAGCAAAGGAGCTCCTCTTAAAGACAGGCGGTCTTGATGAATTGTTGAGTCATCCAGAGAAGATAGAGAATGAGAGTTTGAGAAAAATGATAATGGATGACATGGATAATATAAAGCTGAGCAAAGTTCTTGCGACCCTCGATGCAGATCTCTCGATCGAAGTGAATATTCAAGACCTGACTGTCAAAGAGCCAGACTGGTCGCTTCTCCTCCGCTTATTTGCAGAGTTTGAATTCAAGAAACTGATAAGGTTAATTCCATCAGGTGAATATAAACCGAGAGGGGAATATAAGACTGTTACAGATATAAACGAGTTAATCGAAATAAAATCTTGAAGTCAATGAGGATGGCAATGCTATCAAGATGGAAGTTGATGTTTATCTTTTTAGTAATCTTTTTAGTAGTCTTTTCAGGGTATGCAGCAGATGCCAGTCAAAAAGAAGTTTCTGAACCCATGGGATACCAAAAAGCTTCTAATTTAACATTTCTCCAGCCTTTTAATCTGTTTTTCCGACAAAATGATTTCCATGTAATCTTGTATTTTGAAGGACATCCTGAGTATGAAGCAGTAGAGGTCATGATAAAAGAGCGAAAAGAGAAAGAACATCTTGTTTGGGCGATTATAACCCGCCACGACCAGACCCAGATTGACCACTAAGGTGGACCTAAATCCTGAACGACCAAATTGGGCAGTAAAGAGAGCTATGCAGATAGCTATTAGTAGCGAAGATAATAAATATCGTATTGAATCAGCCATAAAGGATACGAGATGATTTTACTTCGTCTAACACAGTATAAAAGGTTCGTGCCTTGCGGCACTCACCCAAATTTTTGCTTCGCAAAAACTTCTTTTATGCTGGAGACGTTAGGCGACATTTCTTAGAAATTTTTATTATAGTAATAGCATAAGGAGATAATATCATGAAACTATTAAACTATAGAATTCTGCTAAGAAAAGAGCCAGAAGGAGGTTATACAGTAATAGTTCCTTCTCTTCCCGGATGCATTACATATGGCGATACAGTAGAAGAAGCGATCTCCATGGCAAAGGAAGCAATCGAGATATACATAGAGAGCTTAGAAAAACATGGAGAAGAGGTACCAACAGAAGAGGGGACTTTAGAATACAACTTAAGCGTGGAAACTCATGCCTAAGTCCCCCTCTCTTACTCCTCCGAAAATCATTAAGGTGCTTGAAAAGAAAGGATTTGCGGTGGATAGGATTAAAGGAAGTCATCATATTTATTACCACCCAGAAACAAAAAGAAGAGTCGTCGTTCCACTCCATAAAAGAGATTTACCGAAAGGAACAATGCTTGAAATTTTAAAACAGGCAGGTATAAACAAGGAAGAGTTAAAAGATCTGCTATGAGTGAAAAACCTCGCCTATCAGAGCACACCTGACTGCAGTGCTTTGCACCTTCGCCTAAATTTTCCTTTGGGAAACTTTAGATGCGATCGAAACATTATTAGAGTTTCTTCGAAAGACTAAATGAGACAACAATTACTCTATTCACCGCTGCTTTCTGGATTATCCATCGAAGCAGAGATTACAGGAAAGGATCCGCTATCGGATTCTATTGTGGGCATTGCCTTATGTAAAGAATGGTGACCTAAAATTTATGTAGATGTAGTTGTAAGAATCATCGATGAAGAGAATAATACTTATTTGCTCAGAGCTTCAAGTCAATGGATTTATCGTACAGATTAATAGCGCTTCGCCTAACAGCGAGTATGCGGTTCGCTTACGCTCACCCAAACCCTTACGGGCTTCGCATACCCGCGGGACGTTATACGCAATTCGTTCATGGCGCCCAAAAAAGGAGATATAGAAAATGGAGAGAAATATGAAAAACAATAAAAGAAAAATCCCTGGTATGCTTTACATTCTCGTCTCTTTTATTCCATGGATCGTTTACTGGACACTAGCCGGTATGGGATACAAGGCGGGTATCATTATCCCTCTGGCAATCTCCTTTCTTCTTATTATCTCTCAAGTGCGCAAAAGGGATTTCAACCTGATGGACATTACGTCCGTCTTCTATTTTAGTATAGCCACGGCAGGTACATTTATCTTCAACCTGAATATATTTATGGACCAGAGCGGTTTTCTTGGTTATTCTGTCTTGTTTCTTATGGCGACTCTTTCTCTGATCATCAAGCAACCTTACACTTTACAGGTTTCAAAAAGAGACTATCCGGAGATTTACTGGAAGGAAAAATCATTTCTGGCGATCAACAATGTAATTACAGGGTTTTGGGCAATAATCTTTATAGCAAACGCAACTATTTTTTTGTTGCTCGGCATACCTTTTACAATCATTCTTTCAAATATCTTAATTGCCTCTGGTATAGTCTTCTCAATCTTTTTCCCTTTGAAAGCGCCGGCTTATTTTCTTACAAAGGAGTTCAAAAAATACGATTGGAGTGTTAGAGTAGATCCTCAAAAGCCCAAGGAAGAAAACGAGTTTGATGTAATCATCGTCGGCTCGGGAATAGGTGGTTTAACCTGCGGCGCACTACTTTCAAAGAGAGGCTATAAGGTTTTGATTTTAGAACAGCACCATCAGGTTGGTGGTTATTGTTCTTCTTTCAAGCGCAAAGGATTCATTTTTAACGCTGGGGTGATAGATGTCAGTGGATTGTGGGAAAGTGGTCCAGTCGCCTATATTCTAAAACAACTCGGTCTTAAGAAAGAGGATTTCTTTTCAAAAAATACGGCAAAATACATTCTAAAGGGACGGGAGATCACAATTCCTGACAATCTGGATGATACGGTAGAAATGCTGTCTAAGCTATTCCCAGACGAAAAAGAAAACATTGAGAGATTTTTTGAGGATGTAAGAATAAGTTATGGCGAATGCTATAAAGAGGCAGAAGTTTATGGAACGCCTCTGCCGCCGTATCTGTTTGTAAGAGCCTTTGGCGAAAGAAAGCTGGCGGATTATCCAAAAGAACACGCTTCATTCTATGCATGGATAGATAAAACATTCCAGGAGAAACTTGACGAATCTTTCAAAAATGAAGACCTGAAATCATTCCTCAGTGGATTGTGCGCCTATACAGGAACAGAACCGGAGAAAACCACCGCTCTGATGGCTCTTACTGTGTGGATGGGGTATTTTATTCATGGAGGGTATTTTACAAAAGGAGGAACGCAAAACTTTGTTAATACCCTGAGTAGTTTTATCGAAAATCATGGTGGTAAAGTTCTGGTCAAGCATAAAGCAGACGAGATATTGGTTGAAGCCAGAAAGGTTAGCGGAGTAAAAGTGGGAGATAAAATCTTCAATGCTCCGGTTGTGGTGGCAAACGCAAACGCAAAGACAACCTTCTTAGAACTTGTTGGGGAGGGAAATCTAGATAGAGAATTTGTGGATTACATAAGAAGGCTGAAGATGTCCCGGTCCTGTTTTGTTGCGTATTTAGGAGTAAATATGGATTTGTCTGATTACCCGACGCTCATAAAGAATCAGGATGAAGGCTATGAAATCGCCATAATCTCGAATTCAGATGAAAGCCTGGCGCCAAAAGGGAAAAGCACGGTCTTGACTTTGACGGATGCGAGCTATGATGATTTTCCGGAAAGAGGAACAGAAGAGTATGAAAAAAAGAAAAGGGAACTTGCCAAAGATGCGGTCGAAAAAGCGGAAAAGGTTATTCCTGATTTGGGCAAAAATATAGAAGTCCTGGAGGCGGCCACTCCAAAGACAATGGAGAGGTACACCTTAATACCAGAAGGCACGCTTTATTCGTTTGATCAATCAGTTGGAGTCAAGAGACCCCACTTCAAAACACCGATCAAGGGACTTTACATAGCAAGCGCATCAACATTTCCCGGCGGTGGAATAGAGGGTTCAACGATCTCCGGCATAATTTGCGCTAACGATATATGTAATTGGGAGGTTAGGGCGACATGAACGAACCCTCCGCTATCGTTTCGACTATAGCAAGTGCGTATAACAGCAAATAAAAGGCTTCACTACACTTCGCCCAAATTGACCTTTCGGTGGTCAGGCAGCTTC
>JAJOKM010000120.1 GCA_021129835.1 Thermodesulfovibrionales bacterium
TCTCCAAATTTAGTAGAGATTAGGTAGTGTAGGGCTTTATGCCCGTAAACATATGTGAGCAGTCAAGAAGGGTCAGAGGGAAGAGCCTTAATTTTTAAGTGATGACTAAAGGAAAATTACGGATATTTAAAAAAAAAGAGAGAAAAAAACGAGCGGGATTGGCTGTCTTTGTGATTCTTCTTTTTATCTTTACAGGATCCGGAATGTATTTTTTTGTCAAGCAAACTTTTCTGGTGGAAGATGTAATTTTTATAGGTAATCGTTATTTTAAAGATGAAGAAATAAAGGAATTAAGTGGGATTAAGAAAGGCGATAAACTCTTTAGTGTTTCTGGGCGGGAGATTCATGAAAGACTGAAGAGATCTCCATGGATAGAAGATGCAGTTATAAAAAAAAGAGTATCAGGTCTTGGTGAGGGTTTCATTGTGACCGGCAAGATATTAATAGAAGTAACAGAGGCAACCCCTATCGCTATTTTGAGCATGTCAGAGGGAAAGTATTTTGTTAATGAAGATGGCGACATTCTTGAGCAGATTAATGAAAAGACCGTTTTGTCTTTACCGGTAATAAAAATAAACCCGTATGAAGCCAGAGATGCCTATATAGATGCCCTCAGGATTGCGAGTGTCCTGCATAATAGAAGGTTATTACCCTATGAATTTGGCATAGAAATAGTAGGACAGAGACCCGAGGATATTGCACTTAAAGTAGATGGCATACTCATGAAAATTGGCACAGGGGATATTGGTAAAAAACTTGAAAGACTGGGGTTTATTATGGGCGAAATAAAGAGAAGGAATATAGTGATTGAATACATAGATCTTAGATTTACTGATAAGATAATAGTAAGTCCTGTGGAAGGCATCGAGGGAGAGCAAAGGTCACTGCCTATCAGTCTTAATTGAAAAAGGACAAAGATGGTATTTAGAGATGAGAAAAGGAATAACAACATTATTGTTGGGCTGGATGCAGGCACAACAAAGATATGTGCCATCGTGGCAGAGGTGACTGGAGAAGGAATCAATCTGCTTTCTATAAGTTCTCGTCCATCTGCTGGACTTAGAAAAGGAGTAGTAATTGATATAGAGGCAGCAGCAAGCTCGCTAAAGGAGACAGTTGAAGATGCCGAGGAGCAGGCAGGTAAAAACATTAAAGAGGTATATGTAGGTATTGCAGGAAGCCATATAAAGGGCTTTAGTAGTTTTGGAACGGTTAGTATAAAAGGAAGAGAGGCGACACGTGAGGATGTTGAGAGGGCAATAGATTCTGCGAGTGCTGTATATGTCCATCTGGACAGGGAGATACTCCATGTGTTCCCTACTGATTTTATTCTCGATGGACAAGACGGAATAAAAGACCCTGTTGGAATGGTTGGCGTCAGATTAGAGGTAAAGGTTTATATTGTCACAGGTGCTGTTGCATCTGTCCAGAATCTCCTGAAGTGCTGTGAGAGGGCAGGACTGAAGGTTATAGATATAGTCCTGCAGCCACTTGCCTCTGCAGAGGCGACTATAACTAATGATGAACGGGATATGGGGATAGCCCTTATTGACATTGGAGGCGGAACCACAGATATTGCTATCTATAAGGAAGGATGGCTAAGGCATACAGCAGTCATAGGAATTGGAGGCAATCACTTTACAAATGATATATCTGTAGGGCTGAAGTTGCCGTTTCACGAAGCTGAACGGGTGAAAAAGGAATACGGTTCTGTCTTGCCATCTGTTTTAATAGAAGAAATGGATAACAGGAACAGCAGACCTGAGGTTGATGTCGTAGCTATAGACGGACAGGTAAGAGGAATACCGAGGAAATACATCATCGAGATAATGCAGCCACGTGGCGAAGAACTCCTGGAGATGATCAAAAAAGAGATAGAGATATCAAATAACAGCGGAGTTGCTGTCCTGGGATCTGTGCTCACGGGAGGCTCTTCTTTGCTTGCTGATTTTAGCAAAATGGCTGAAATTGCCTTGTCGATGCCGGTAAGAATTGGTTATCCTCACTTATCACCCCAAAATTTTTCTGGTCAAGATTTTTCTGGGAGGAATTTTGAGAGAAACTCTGCGGCAGTTTACGATATAAACGGCATGAAAGGAGAATTCAATAATCCGATGTACGCTACAGGAATTGGACTCGTATTATATGGGGCAGAACATAGTATACCAGATGAAAGTATCTTCTTCTCTTCTAATGTGTTTAGCAAGATCGTTGAAAAGATGGCATCGTGGCTCAAAAAAGCAGTGGGCAGCAGGCGCTGATTTGCATATACGTTGGAGGTGCCATTAAAATAACCGTAACTACTCAGGTTCAAGGGTTCAAGGCTGTTACCCGTGAACTGTGAACCTTGAACCTTGAACCGTGAACTTTGAACCTAATACCCTGATAGAGGTTGTTAACCGTGAACCGTGAACTTTGAATCTAATAACCTGAGTAATTACAAATAACCTTTAAAGAAGGGTTGGGAGGGTGTCATGTTTGAACTGGAAGAGGTCGGAAAGTTGAATGCAAAGATTAAAGTAATTGGTGTTGGAGGTGGTGGCGGTAATGCAATCAACAATATGATCGCTGCCAATCTCTTTGGTGTAGAATTTATCGCTGTAAACACAGACTGCCAACATCTTGATGTATCACTGTCTCCTATAAAGATACAGATAGGACGCACAGGGCTTACAAAGGGTCTTGGAGCAGGTTCAAACCCTTCTATAGGAAGGCAGGCTGCCCTTGAGGATAAAGAGCCATTGTCAGACTGCATCAAGGGGGCTGACATGATATTTATCACTGCTGGCATGGGTGGTGGAACAGGCACTGGCGCAGCGCCTGTTATTGCTAATCTGGCAAAAGATCTCGGTATCCTTGCAGTGAGTGTGGTAACAAAACCATTTTATTATGAAGGCAGAAAGAGGGCTTTAAATGCAGAGGAAGGAGTAAGGGAACTCAAAAAGCATGTAGATGCCCTTATAGTCATACCCAATGACCGGATTCATCTCGTGGTAGAGAAAGGCACTTCCCTGCTTAAATCCTTCTCCATCGCAAATGATGTCCTTAGACAGGCAGTACAAGGAATCACTGATTTAATACTCATTCCTGGTCTTATAAACCTTGATTTTGCTGATGTAAGATCTGTAATGGGAAATGCAGGAAGGTCTGTAATTGGCATGGGGATAGGAAATGGAGAAAGAGGCGCCGTGGAGGCAGCAAAGAAGGCAATATCCAACCCCCTTCTTGAAGAGTCATCCATCGAAGGCGCTAAGGCCGTCCTTATAAATATAACTGGTGGACTTAACATGTCTATTGATGTGGTTCAGGAAGCTGCATCGTTGATTTATGAATCTGTTCACGACGAAGCAAACATAATCCTTGGCGCTGTTGTAGCTCCTGATATGGAGGAGGATGTTAGGGTAACAGTGATAGCTACTGGACTTAAGGATAGTGATATGGTTGAACGGGATGAACTGTTCCAGTCAAAGAAATGGACACCAATGAAATACTCCCGAAAAAGTGGAGGGTCAGAAAGAATATTGTCCAAAAGCATCGATATTTTTTCGAAGGAAGGCGGCAAAGGGCTTGATAACACCCAAGATAATTTTTCTTCCGAAGGATCACCGGAATCCCAATATGAAGAACAGGAACATAACCCTGCCTTGAACAAATCAATCCTTCCTGTCGAAGATATTCATGATATTCCTACATTTCTAAGGAGACAGAAGGCAGACTGAAGTGGCAGATATAGTGCCTCATAAACGCCTTCTGTACTTCGTAAGCAAGCGGTTCCGCTAACAATACTAATACTGCTTTATCTTGAAAAGCGGCAGCAATAGATAGCTATCGCGAGAATACTCCCTTCTCATAGGCCTTTATTCCAACATCTCGCACAGCTTTTATAATTGCCTCTGCGGTAAAGGTAGCGCCCGTAAGTCCATGGATATCCGTATGCCACCGTAGCTCTGCTTCTGCCTTATGATTTCTAAAAGTAATCAAAAAGTCATTCAGCCCTATCACAAATTCAGGAGTTTCGATATGGTGCCATACATAGACGGATTGGATTGTTCCTTTAATATCTGTCTTTACAAAGAGCCTTATTGGGCCAGCCCAACCAAATCTTTCGCTTAAAAATATGAACCCCTTGAGTCTTTCATCAAGATCACGAAGTTCATAATAGACAAAACCATTCTTAGCCGCCGGGATAAAGACTAATCCAGTATCTAAAAGTAAATCCTCAAGATAGGGCTTATATGAGATTTCTTCAATATCGATTAGAACTTCCTCCTCGACATCGATTAGAATTTTCTCTTCAACAGCAATTAGAACTTCCTCCTCGGCCAAAACCCTTTTTAGGCATCCTGTATTTGGCAATAGAAAAATAAAGAGAGCCATTACCAGAAGCGCCACTCCCCGTACGACACTCTTATTTGCCTTGACAGTGACCATTGCTCCTCCTGTTCATAATATTCATTGGTTCTTCAAGGTAGTGTAGCCCTTTATGGGCGTAAAGCCCTACACAGCCTAATCTCTACTAAATTCGAAAAAGAACCTATTTATTATACCTGAATTAGATATCTCGAGTTCCATAGGATGTCGCTCTGTGTCTCCATCACCACCAGAGGGCTACCTCATTTGGAGGTGATGGAGACAAACCCTATCTTAGGCTCTTCGACGTTTCGTGTGGGTAACTCCTTTGGTCCCTTCCTATTTTATTTTG
>JAJOKM010000030.1 GCA_021129835.1 Thermodesulfovibrionales bacterium
AGATGAGAAAGACAATAGGTTTATATTTTCTTATGCTGGTTTTATTCGTAGGGACATTCATCTTCTTTTCAGACAGACAGGAGGTGATGCTTTCTGATTTAGAGAGAATAAAAATTACTCACGAAAGGGTTGCAGCCTTAGCAGCAGATTACATAAAATTAAAAGACGAAGACAATAGAGACCGAAGAGTGCTTGAGAGGGGACTACTTTCTTTTGTTCAGGATAAAAGCGCTGCCTTAGGGGTGTCAGAAAAGATTACCGCCATAAGGACAATACATGGCGGCAGAGAGGCCGTTAATGTCATTTATCATGGATTGACTTACAGCGAGATAGTAGAGATACTTATGGCTATAAATCATTATGCGGATCTGAGGGTAAAAGTATTTTCTATCTCACAGAGATTTGATTCGCCAGAGTTTGCAGATCTAAATATCCAGATCGAAATGTTGTAATTACTAAGGTTCACGGTTCAAGGTTAGAAAATGAAGAAGATTTTATTGTTTATGTTATTTTTTGTTATCGGGCTTTATTTCTTTCTGCCTTACGAAATACTTTACCGAAATGCCTTGGAGCATATTTTAAAAGACAAAGATGTTGCTATAAGCTACGAGATTGCTGATGCTTCAGCTACTGAAGTTCAATTTAGCAGCATATCAATTCCTGTTATGGGCAGGGATATTGTGTTTAGGGATGTTGTGTTAGATATCACCCCTTTTAAGTATCTCTTTGCCAGAAATTTGGCAAAAATCCA
This sequence comes from Thermodesulfovibrionales bacterium, assembly GCA_021129835.1. GTDB lineage: Bacteria > Nitrospirota > Thermodesulfovibrionia > Thermodesulfovibrionales > Dissulfurispiraceae > JAJOKM01. Next base: position 752 of record JAJOKM010000030.1, read on the forward strand.
TACTGACGGGGCATCTCTTTATATTTCAAGAAAAGGCGACATATATAATTTAATTATAAATTTGGATGATTTTGGGCATGAAGACATGGGCAGGGCATCTATAACGCTAAGTGGCGATATTTCTGTTAGTCAGGAGAGGATCGAGAGAGGCAATTTAGATATGCTTGCAGAAAATATTGACTTTCAGTTTGGGGGAACTAATCACCAGATAAGTAGCGTAGAGGCGTCTGTGAAGATAGATGAGGGCAAAATTTATATCAAAGATTTTATCTTAGATGGACCTTTAAAACTTAAGGCAGACGGGACGGTTCTGCCAAACCATCGTGTACCGCAAATGTCCGTATTTGACATTGCAATCAGATATGGATATGGTGATTTTGAAGGACAAAAGAAATTCCGGGGGACATTAAAAGAGGTATTAATGTTTTTTTAGCAGTTACTAATACTTGATGGGATCGTAATTAAATCCGAGACTATACAATCGTTAGTCGATACATGGCACTTTCTTTTTGCGCATCAGGATCTGTTTTGCCTTCTCTATATCCCTGGCTATATTCTCTCTGAGCCCTTTTATGTCTGGAAATTTCCTCTCTTCCCTTATCCTGTCAATAAAGTATATCCTCAGTCTTTTACCAGTGATATCTCCGCTGAAGTCAAAGATATGCACCTCCCGGCTCGGTGTAGCGCCGCCGAATGTTGGGTTACTGCCAATGTTTGCAACCCCGTCATAGACATGGCGGTAGTTATTTCCGACACTGCAAGCTATACACTCTGTATTATCTGATTTTCCGATAGAAACTCTCACGGCATAGACACCTCCAAGTGGAACAAGCTCGGCAGGGGCAGTAATGTTTGCGGTTGGAGTCTGAAAGAGGGACATCCCCCTTCCATCGCCTTTAATTACTACTCCTTCAATATGATATCCCCTACCCAGCATTTCAGATGCCTCACAAACCCTTCCGCCTGAGAGTAAATCCCTTATTCGGCTGCTGCTCACAATATCGGCATAAATCCTTGCGCCTCTCACAACACTAACCCTAAATCCATATCTTTTCGCGCTTCTCCTGAGCAGTAAGGTCGTGCCTTTTTTATTCCTGCCAAAGGAATAGTTATGCCCCATTATTAGCCATTTCGCGTTGAACTTATCGACAACGATATCCTTAACAAAATCATCAGGCTCCATCCTTGCAAATTCCTTGCTGAAGGTTATAGATACGAGAACCTTTATGCCTGTATTGGATATTAGTCTCGCCCTGTCTTTAAAGGATGTAAGCATCTTTATTTTCCTTTTAGGCGACAATACACGCGCGGGATGAGGCTCAAATGTTACTGCCACCGGGGTGCCATTTATCTCGTCTGCCTTTTCGACAACCTTTCTGAATATCTTCTGGTGTCCAATATGGACACCATCGAAGTTTCCGATAGCGACAACTGAATTTGGATAATCCAATTTGTTTGATATTTCCCTAATTATTTCCATTTAATATGCAGGGCCGTTCCCCGAACGGGCTGAAACTACTTGTCATTGCGAACGAAGTGAAGCAATCTCAGCGGGATTGCTTCACTTCGTTCGCAATGACATTTTCATGCCCTTTTGTGTGCTGGAAGCACATGCAGTTACCTTTTAATTACCTAAACCCTTCGACTTAAGCACGAAGGGACTAAAGTCTGATATATAGCTTCCACCTGTCTTTTAGTATTTTCGAGGTCACCATTGTTGTCTATTGTGAAGTCTGACCGGGTGATCTTAACCCCGATCGGGAGCTGACTCTCTATCCTTCTCCTTACATCGCCCTCCCCGATCCCTTTTTTCTTAAGGCGGCTTATGGCGACCTCTTCTGAGGTAAACACCGTTATTATTTTATCAAATCTATCTTGGTATCCTCTCTCAAATATCAGTGGCGCCTCGATGATTACAACAATCGGCACAGCAGCAGAGGTATTATTAGAGAGCATAGCAAGCTCTTCATCAATTCTCTTAAACACCTCCGGATGCAATATATCCTCGAGAGATACCCTGAGGTGTGGATGCTGAAAGACTAAATCAGCAAGCCTCTCTTTGTTTATCAAATTTTCCTGCGCTATGTCTTCGCCAAATACCCCTTTAATTTCATCAATTACTGCCGGCTCACCAAGAAGTTTACGCACTACGGCATCGGTGTCGATAGTAACGGACCCAGCCTCTTTAAACATCAGGGCCACTCTGCTTTTACCCATTCCGTAATTCCCAGTCAAACCCACAACCAACATCATTTACTCATACCAGTCCTTCTGCCTTTTCTCTCAGCTCCATGAGTTTCTTTACCGCCCTTTGTGGTGTAAGTGTCTCAATGTTAAGGTCTAACAGTTCCTTTATTACGGGGTCACCACTAAAGAAGAGGTTTAGCTGGGCAGCACGGGGCATTAGTGTCCTTGCTCCCCTCTTTTCGAGTTTATCGAGGACGACCTTTGCCTTTTCTATAACCTCATCGGGAAGGCCAGTAAGCCGTGCAACATAGATCCCGTAGCTCTTGTCAGCAGGTCCCTTTTCGACCTTTCGCAGGAATATCACCTCATCGCCCCACTCTTTAACGACCACATTGTAGTTTTTGACACCATCCATGTTTAGTGCGAGGTCAGTTAGTTCATTATAATGTGTAGCAAATAGCACGCGAGCCTTAACAGCGCTTACAAGATGCTCCGCCACTGCCCACGCAATACTGATACCGTCAAAGGTGCTAGTTCCTCTGCCGACCTCATCAAGCAGTATGAGGCTTCGTTCCGTGGCGCTATTAAGGATATTGGCGGTCTCTATCATCTCGACCATAAAGGTGCTCTGTCCCTTTGTGATGTAATCCATCGCACCTATACGGGTGAATATCCTATCAACGATACCGATTTTTGCGACCTCTGCAGGGACAAATGAACCCATCTGCGCCATGAGGGCAATAAGGGCTATCTGTCTCATATATGTGGATTTCCCTGCCATGTTAGGGCCTGTTATGATTAGCGTCCTGTTTCCTGCGCAATCGATATAGACACTGTTAGGTATGAATTTTTCGCTATAAGCTATGCCTTGAAAGCCAGTAAGCCTTTCAATAACAGGATGCCTGCCGTTAATTATCTCGATTAGATCGCTATCAAAGACCTCAGGCTTTATATAGTCATATCTTTTAGCAACCGTCGCCAGTGACAGTATAAAATCAATCATGGCTATTTGCGAAGATGTCTCTAAAAGCTGGTCTGTATATTTTTGCATCTCTTCGAGGATGTCTCGAAATATTTCGTACTCGAGTTCTTTAAGTCTCTCCTCTGCCCCGAGCACCTTTGTCTCATATTCCTTCAATTCAGGGGTTATAAACCTTTCGCGGTTTGCGAGGATCTGTTTTCGTATGTAATCAGCAGGCACAAGATCGAAATTAGTGCTTGTAATTTCGATGTAATATCCAAATACCTTGTTAAACCTGACCTTTAAAGATGATATGCCTGTCTTCTGTCTTTCGTCTGCCTCGAGCCTTGCTATAAAGTCTTTACCGGTTAAAGAGATATTTCTCAGTTCATCCACATCTTTGTTGTAACCTTCTCTGATAATCCCCCCGTCTTTTTGACCAACAGGTGGATTTTCTACAATACCGTAGTCTATCAACTCCTTTAAATCAATAAATTCAGAGATATTGTTGCAAATTTCTGCTATGTAGGAGTTTGCTGAAGACATCAAGAGTTTTTTTATCTCTGGCAAGTGCTCAATAGAGTCCTTTAAGGCTACTACATCTCTCGGACTTGCAGCTCTGGAGATGACCCTTGATGCCAGTCTTTCCATGTCCTGTATCTTTTTGAGGGTTGTTCTTAATTTCTCCATCAATTCGTAGTCCATGATTATCGTAGCAACGGCGTCCTGCCTATTTATTATTTCTGATGAAGAGAGCAAAGGACTGATAATTGCGCTCCTTAAAAACCGCCC
>JAJOKM010000040.1 GCA_021129835.1 Thermodesulfovibrionales bacterium
TATTCATTATTTATTCTCACAATTTTTTTGGACATAATTTAAGAGGTCGTTGAAAAACTCCTGAAATACTACAACGACCTCAGAGATTGTTGTATTTAGACTTTTTTTGACAATCTCTTAAGCTCCAGAAAGCACACGATTATATATGTCCAGATAGCATTTTGTCATTATTTCTTTGGTATAATGTGTACGGACAATCTGCCTTCCTGTATTACCAAGTCTTTCTCTTATTGCATCCTTTGCAAGTAGGCAATCAATACGGTATGCCAGCATGTCAAAATCCTTTACCTTTATCACATAACCGTTGATATCATCCATGATTATCTCGGGCATTCCTCCCGTGTCACTTACTATCATTGGTTTCCCGGAGGCGAGAGATTCCAGCATTGTTAACCCAAAAGGCTCTGGCACTGATGACGGATACACGCAGACATGGGCAAGACTATAAAGCTCTGGCATTTCCTGAAGCGAATACACATTGATAAATACATGTTCCCTTAAATCAAACGCCTTTACCATGTCAACAAAATAAGCGATCTCTTTTTCCTGCGACAGTTCCCAGTCAATGGTGCTCTTGGTTCCCGCCATGACTAAAAGCGCATCAGGGAATCGTTCTTTTACTAACCTGATTGCCTTTATACTTACATCACATCCCTTAGCCATGCACATTCTTGCCGGGTGAAAAACTATCCTTCTATTCTTTAATTCCGGAAATTTCTTTAAGATATTCACAGGCTTGACATCGGGGCGGAAAATATCTGTATCAATTCCATGGTGTACAACAGTTATCTTCCGTTCATCATGCCCTATACCCATAAGCTCTTTTTTAATGAAATGGCTGACAGCAATTATATGGGTCCAGCATACCTCTCTTGCGAGTTTAAGGAACAAAATATCATCCCATACATTGTGTGCTGTAAGAATAAAGGGAATACCTTTTTGAATAGACATTTCACAGAGAATTTTTGCATGTATTTCACTGAAATAATGCATGTTGTGAACATGTATAATGTCTGGCTTGGTTTTATCAAAAAAATTGTTATAGGTTTTTGTAATCTCATCTTCAAGGGCATCAAGCCCCCTCTTGACAAGCCAGTTAAGGTCAAGAATGGGGGTTCGATAAACGGCAATTTCATTATATGTACATTGCTCCTTTTCACCTTCTACAGCCCCTGTTAACAGTCCAACCTTATGTCCTCTTTTAATGAACTCTCGAAGCAAAATGGCCAGGTGTGTTTCGACACCACCTATAATTGGAGGAAATCCCCAGTGCATTTGTGCAATTTTCAGGTTTTTCATTGTCTCAACACCTCTTTCTTTCAGTAAAGACCCTTTGTATCATAAGTAACTTTCTTTTTGTATTTTTTATAAAAAGTGACTTTCTTATTTGCCAGCAGTGTATATCTAGTACCATAGACCCTGATAGGCAGCTGATCAGTTTTAGATTTTGAACTGAAATATAGATTTACTTTCTCTTTATCAATATCTACTGAGATGTCAGAACCTTTGAATTTAATAGAAGTCCTGAGCCTTTTCCATTGAGAGGGCAGATGGGGATTAAAAGACAAGATTTCCTTTCTGATTCTCACACCAGCAAAACCGTGTATCAGGGCCTGCCATGTCCCTCCCAGAGATGCTGCGTGTATACCCATAGCAGTGTTATCATATATATTTTTTAGGTCGGCATATGTGGCAATCTCAAAATAGTGATATGCCTTGTGTTCCTCTCCTATCTCTGCACCGAGGGCTGCATAGACTGGGGCACTAAGGGATGATTTGTGCAGTGTCCTCTTTTCATAAAAAATATAATTTTTTTTCTTAGTCTTTAAGCTAAAGAAATCTGATAGAAGGAATAAAATCATTACCACATCAGCCTGTTTGACATACTGGGTGTCGCCGAGATCGCGTATTTTTGCAGGATACAGAGGCAGAGAGTGATGGTCAAGCTCTGGAAGTGGTAATTTCCTCTTTTTAAAATATCCTTCAAATTGTTCGATTAAGCCCGTCTTTTTTGAAATAGGGATATAAATTTTTGAAGCAACCTGCCGCCAGTTTTCAAGGTCAGACGGCTTTAGATTAATTCTTGTCGTAAGTTTTTTTACCTTAGTAGGATATTTTCTCTGACAGACCTTACAGAGTTTTGCAGCCATTCTTAGATTCCACTGGGCTAAGATGTTTGTATAGGCATTGTTGTTTACATTCTCGTGAAATTCATCGGGCCCTATCACATTATTAATCTCATACCTCTTTTTTCTTTGGTTGTACTCTACCCTGCTTGCCCAGAATCGGGCTGCCTCCAATATTATCTCCAGTCCATAATTAAGCAGGAAGTCTACATCGTTTGTTGCTGAGAAGTAATGGACAACAGCATAGGCAATATCCGCTGTAATATGGCATTCCTGTTCCATCGTTAATACCTTTTGGATTTTACCGCTGCCATCTTTATACCATGAAGGTGTTGTCTCCTCTCCTGTGTCCGCAGATTCCCATGGAAACCTTGCTCCCTGATAGCCTGTTTCTTTTGCAATATTTCTGGCTGCATTAAGCCGGTTGTATCGATATAACAGGAGGGTTCTCGCAATAGAGGGGTTCGTGTAAATAAAGAACGGTAAACAGAAGATCTCGGCATCCCAGAATATATGTCCTCTATAGCCTTCTCCTGTCAGTGCCTTTGCACCTATACTGATGTCGTCGCAATTCTCACTGGCAGCAATAAGCAGATGATAGATATTAAAACGGATTAGCCTTTCAATGTTTGGGTCGCCATCTATTTCAATATTTGCTCTTTTCCATTTCTTTTCCCATACCTTGCAGTGTTCACGAAACAGTTGATCAAATCCTTTTTTTACGCTTTCGGTAACTGATTTCAGGGCAGCTTTTTTTGTTTTTTCCGTAGAGGGATAGAGTGAGGTGTGGAATGATAGGTAATTTGTTATGCAGGCAGTTTCTCCTTTTTTCAGGTGAAGTTTAAATGCCCAGTCAGGGACGCTGTATGTTTTTTTATCCTTCTTTACAACAACCTGACTTGCATACGCAATCAAGGTCTCCTTCTCGATTGTCTTTGTACACACGCAGTTGACATTACCGAATTTATTTGTTTCAACAATGGTTACATGTTTTTTATCGCCTTCTGTAACAAACCCCCTGTTTACAATCGAGGCATCAATAGAGTTTGTAAGGGTAAAGGCGGCATCCTCATCTAAAGAAGTGAGATAGACCTGCATCGCGGCAGTATTTTTGTCGTGCATGCTGAAGAATCGCATTGATTGATAGTTAAATCTTTTTCCCCGTGCATTTGAATATATTGTGTGCCGAACAAGGATTCCCTTGTACATGTCAAGTATGCGCCTATGGTCCAATACATCCATGGCTGTTACACCTAATTTTTCTCCATCAATACTTATCTTGAAGTCAATAGGATTTGGTGCATTAATGAGCTCTGGTACCAGCGCTCGGGTTCCCTCGTATAAGCCGGCAAAGAATGTTCCTGGACGGCAATTGGGAGGATTTTCTTCCAGAATGGAACGGCTTCCTATATAGCCATTGCCTAAGGCAAGCTGGGTTTCATGCACATTTTGTAACTCGGGATCCCAACCTGTCTCAAAGATTTGCCAGTGAGTATCAGAGAGGTAATTTGCAAAATAGTCTTCCATTTTTTATTTAACGTCTCCCAAATAGAGATAATAACTTATCATAATTTATTTCCTTAAGATCATCAACGACTATATCAGCCTCTTTTAGTCTTTCAGTATCATTGTGGCGGTCAATTCCAACACATAACATCTTTGCCCGCTTTGCAGCCTCGACTCCGAGAATTGCATCTTCAAATACAACACAGTTTTTGGATTTTAATCCTATTTTCTCAGCAGCCATCAAAAAAATCTGTGGATGTGGTTTCCCTCTTGTGATGTCGTTTCCATTGACTTCGGTATCAATAAGTTTCATAATGCCTGTTCTATTCAGGATATATGGAGAATTCTTACTGGAAGATATTACTGCTATTTTAATGCCTCTGCTTCTCAGATCTTTCATCAGCTTTATGGTTGTTTTAAAAACTGGAATTTCCTCTTTTTTTAGATTTTCAAGGAAATACTCTTGTTTCTTGTCAGTTGCTTTAATAAGTTCCTTATTGGAAAGGTCATTTAAGATAGCCCTGCCACCATCAATACGCTGGATTCCATCAACTTTTTCTTTATAGTCTTTAAAGGTAAATTTCTTGCCGTATTCTGCAAACATTCGCTTCCATGCCTTGAAATGAATAGGCACAGTGTCTACAACAACACCATCCAGGTCAAATATTGCACCTTTGATTTCTTTATTTTTGTCTTTACGCATGCTTCTTGAAGTCGTTTCAGGAAATCTATATATGCTAACATATTATATGCTTTCTTGGTAAGTATTTAAAGCGGCCAGCAGCAGTTCTCGCTGAATGCATAGGTATTGGCACATACCACTATATACGGTTCACGGTTTACGGTTCACGGTTTACGTTTAAAGAAACTGGAAACCGTAAACTGGAAACCGTCTTTATGAGGAGGTGAAGAGGAAAACAGAGAGTTCAGTAAAAGCAAAGATCGCTAAGAGTCGTTTGCCATACCTAAAAACC
>JAJOKM010000049.1 GCA_021129835.1 Thermodesulfovibrionales bacterium
TCATGAGCAAGATTTCTCACATTCGTTCGAAATGACAAGATGGCTGAACTATTACAGAAAAAGAACGCTACCTTAAAGAAATTGTCGGTTCGTACTTGTATAAGGATATTTTGGAATTAAATGGATTAAAACATTCTGATAAGATTGTTCGGTTTTTGCAGTTATTGGCTTTTCAGATAGGCAAAGAGGTATCTTATAATGAACTTGGCGGGCAATTAGGAATTAGCAAAAATACAGTTGACAGGTATCTGGATTTATTAGAGAAAACTTTTGTGGTTTATCGTCTGTCAGGCTTTAGCAGGAATTTACGCAAGGAAATAAGTAAAAATTCACGCTATTATTTTTATGATACAGGCATTCGCAATGCTCTTATTAACAATTTTAATTCCTTGCAATTAAGAGATGATGTGGGAATACTCTGGGAAAACTATATTATAACCGAGAGAATAAAGAAACAGGAATACCTTCAGATAATTGCTAATAATTATTTTTGGAGAACCTATGACCAGAAAGAAATAGATTTTATAGAAGAAAGAGGTGGAACTCTTTACGGCTATGAGATGAAATGGAAGAGTAAAAAAGTTAAGCCGCCGAAGGATTGGTTAAAAACTTATCAAAATTCAAAATACGAGGTAATCAATAAAGAAAATTATCTTGACTTTGTGACTTGATTGCCGGTTATTGACTGTCGACCGGTTTTTCATCCATTAAGTTTAATCCCTGCTTATCAAAATTTAGAGGGGGGAAGCCCGGCAGAGGAATAAAAATGCTTACAAAATATCTCCATATGGCCTCAATCTGCCATCTGGCATGAACATGACACAAGAACGAGTTGGTTATGTCTGTGATGTTTTGAAATCAATTCCTGGTGGAGGCTCTTGCGAAACTCCAACCTTTGAAGATTTCTCAGCACTCCATGCTTCGAAATGACAATAGACAAGCTACTTTGTCATTTCGACCCCTTCGCTTTTGTCATTCCGAGCGAAACGAGGAATCTTAGTATTTACGTTCAGGACAGGCACCGGGAGAAATCTTATTCTTTCAGACTTTTGCAAGAGGCTCGGTGTTGTTTAATTTGGTCGGTGTAATCGGCGTAATCTGTGGATTAAAATAAAATGAAAATTAGCAAATTACTCACAGCCGCAAGGCAGCGGATACAGGCTGGCGATTTAGGCGAGACGCGGCTGCTCTGTGAAAAGATACTCAAAAAGAGACCCGGCAATCCTGATGCTATCTTTCTGCTCGGTGCGATTGAGTTACTAAAGAAGAATTACGACAGCAGTAAGCGGTTTTTTGAGGATGTGCTCAGAGCAAGGCCAGGACATATAGAGGCGACAAATAACCTGGCGGTGATATCGCTTGAGCAGGGCCGTCTCGACGAGGCTGAAAACTATTGCAAGCAGGTTATCAAGATTGACGGCAGTCATACCAGGGCACTAAATAATCTTGGCAATGTCTATCTGAGGATGGGCAGAGAGGATGATGCTGAAGAGCTCTACCGGAGGGCATTAGCGGCTAATCCCGAAGATGGCATTACGCGCCATAATCTCGGCGCTGTGCTGATGAGGAAAAAAGAATTTGACGAAGCAGTAGAGCATCTAAAGAAGGCGCTGCACCTTATACCAGAAAACCCTCTGGTCTATATGAACCTTGGTCTAATCCTTCTCTTTGAAAAAAACGATATGCCTGCTTGTGTTGACCTGCTCGAAAAGATAATGCGTCTTCCTAATCCAGGATCTGCCCTACTTATCGCTTTTGCAGCAGCCAAAAAGATAGTCCAACTAGATACGGTCGGAAAGGTGAGGGATAAGCTGCTGCGGCTCATCCTTGATGGAGAGATAGAGACTCAGTATCTCTCGATGGTATATCTTGACCTGCTGACTGAGCCAGAGATTGATGATGAGACACTTTTGGCGGTTATCAAAAAGACCGGCAGCATTATTGACCGGCAAGGCAGAGAAGGGCCTTTTTGTGACTATGACAGAGCCATGCAGTCGATGGATAAGCTGCGTATCGGATATCTCTCTGGTGATTTCCGGATGCATGTGGTAACCAAATTTTTCCGTGGCCTGATCAATTTTTATGACAAGCAGCGGTTTGAGGTCTATTGTTATTCTACCATTCCGGAAGAAAAAGAGGACGAAAAGACGGTGCAATATAAAAGGAGTGTCGATGCCTTTGTGAATGTCTCTAAGCTTACCGACATAGAGTTAGCCAGTCGTATCTGCCAAGACGGCATCCATATCTTAGTTGACCTTAGCGGTTATACCAAAGATGGAAGGCTCTCGGTGATGGGTTACCGCCCTGCGCCTGTGCAGATAACCTATCTGGGATACCCTTACTCGACCGGGCTTGAGTCTGTTGACTATATTATCTCTGACCCTTATCTCGACGGCCCACGGAATGCCGAGTTCTGCACCGAAAAACCATTGCGACTATATAGTTCAGCCATAAGCTTCGGTGAACTCGAGGAACAAAATATTGACCCCACCCCTCCATTTGAGAGAGACCACTTTATTACATTCGGCACCCTGAGCAATATCTACAAATTTAATTCGGAGGTCATACATGCCTGGAGTGAGGTCCTAAGAGGTGTCCCTACGGCAAGATTTATTATCAATCACCCTAACTGCGCCCCAGAGATTGCCCGCCGGAACATACTTAATGAGTTTGCTAAATATGGTATATCTGAAGGTCGCATAAAGTTTATCTGGGAGAAGCACCCCGAAGGGAGCCATCTACGGTATTACAATGATATCGATATCGCCTTAGATACCTTTCCCCTGACTGGCGGAACGACTACTATCGATGCGGTCTGGATGGGCATTCCGGTCGTCACACTAATAATGGGCGAGACACATCGCCATCGCCTCTCTTACTCAGTTCTTTCTAATATCGGAATCAGGGTAGATGACCTTATTTCGTTTTCGAAGGAGGAATACATCCAAAAGGCAGTCACCCTCGCAAACAGCCCCATAAGGGCATCAGAACTTCGGCGCACTATCCCGGAGGCGATTAAGGGCTCTATTATGTGTAATCCGGAGCAATTTGCGAGGCATATAGAGGCGGCATATATTGATGCCTGGAATATGAAGTTTCCTGATAGGATGATCGACACTGACTTTAAAGGCATGCCCTCTGAGGTGGTTCCTATAGCTGGGGGTGTAGAGATGGTCGTCTCTGGTTCATTGAGCGATCACTATACCTATATCCTCAAAGAGCAGCAAGGGTGGTTTGATCAGGAGTATGCCTTTGTTCAGAAGTTAATCCGGCCCAAGATGCGGATAGTCGATATTGGCGCCGGGATTGGGGTTTATGCAATTCCGTTAGCAAAAAGGGTGACCAATGAGGGGTATGTATGGGCAGTAACTACAAAGGGTGTAGACGCCAAATACCTGTTCAGTAGCCAGCGGCACAACAGTATCAGTAATTTAGAGATAATTGAGTCGACCCATGAGTTCCGCCTTGATGAAGAAGGGGCACGAAACGGCTGGGCTGGTGTCGACTTTATGAGGATAGATAGTAAGATGAACAATGGCAAAGGCGGCATACTAAGGCAGAAAGGGAAGCTCCTCTCGGAAGGCTCCCCTCTTGTTATGTTCGGCATCAAACATGAAGACAAGCTAGATCTCTCATTGATGCCACTCCTTTGTGAGATGGGTTATGCTATTTATCGCCTTATTCCTGGTATTGATGTCCTTGTTCCTTATGTATCAAGTGATGCGCTCGATGCATTCTCTGAAAACCTCTTCTGCTGCAAGGCAGAAAGGGCTGAGCTGCTCCAGAGGCAGGGATATTTAATTCAACAACCCGAGTTACTAAAGGAACTGCCTGATGTCAGTGACAAGATATGGCTGAGATATATTGGCGGCCAGCCGTATACAGCGAACCTAATATCGAGTTGGATGGGAGAGCTACCAGATCTCAAGTGGAGAGATCTTTATCAGACAGCGCTCAGTCTGTTTGCAATGGCGAGGGAGGAAAGTAAGCCGGCATCAGGGCGTTATGCCTGCCTGCAGACATCACATTCGTTGCTTTCGCTGATAGTGGAGGCTACGCCCAATATTTCGCGGCTAATATCACTGGCGAGGGTATCTATTGAGTTTGGCAGGCGTGAGCTTGCGGTAAACATACTTAATCAAATAGATAGCCTTATAAGGTCAAATGTCAGCCTCGACATCAGCGAACCCTTTATTGCACTGTCAGATGAGTGGGCGGCTATTAATCACAGAGGGAGGGTTGCGGAGTGGTTGATCGCCTCTATATGGGAGCAGCGTGAGAAGCTGCGCGCATTTTCATCCTTCTTCACCGAGCAGACTTCACTGGTAACATTAGAGGAGATACAGAAGACCGGATTCATAAGCGAAGAGATGAGACGGCGCATGGAACTTATTAAGATGCGTTACCGGATTGAGTCGTAGGTGGCAGCTCACCTCCCCACCGTAACCATATGAGCCCCAAAATCTGTAGAAAATTCGTCTTGAGCGAGCTTTGTCCTGCGACCCACAGATGAATTTGATTCCCCGATCGGAGTCGAGGACATGATTTAATTACGCCCATAAAGGGCTACACTACCATGCGGGTAACTACACTTTTTGG
>JAJOKM010000057.1 GCA_021129835.1 Thermodesulfovibrionales bacterium
CAGATAGAGAAAAATGTTTAGATCACCCTCCCCTGGCTCCTCCCATCAAGGGAGGGGGAAATACCCACTTAAAATAGGAAAGAACCAAAAGAGCTACCCATTTAAAACAGCGAGGAACCCAAAAATCTTATCAAAAGAGGTAGCGATGTTAACTGATCCGACAAAACACGCAGATTGGGAGATTGCAGAGGCAGCAGAAAAGGAGATGAAGACTATTTATCAAATTGCCGAAGAGGCTGGTCTCCAAAAAGAGGAACTATTTCCTTACGGGCATTATATAGGAAAGGTCGATTATGCAAAGGTGCTCGATAGGCTCAAAGACAGACCTGATGGCAAATACATTGATGTGACAGCTATCACTCCCACGCCGCTTGGAGAAGGAAAGAGCACCTCTTCGATAGGATTGGTTCAAGGTCTTGGCAGGCGGGGAAAAAGGGTTGTGGGCGCCATTCGTCAACCTTCTGGTGGCCCAACGATGAACATAAAGGGGAGCGCCGCCGGTGGCGGCTTATCACAGTGTATTCCTCTTGCCCCATTTTCATTGGGGCTCACCGGCGATATCAACGCTATCATGAATGCGCACAACCTGGCCATGGTGGCTCTGACAGCAAGGATGCAGCATGAAAACAACTACTCTAACGAGATACTGGCGAAGAAGAATCTGAAACGGCTTGATATTAACCCCAAGAATGTGGAGATGGGATGGGTTATCGATTTTTGTGCCCAGTCCCTCCGCAATATCATTATAGGACTTGGTGGAAAAATAGACGGCTTTACCATGCAGTCCAAATTTGCCATTGCCGTAAGCTCAGAAATCATGGCTATTTTAGCGGTCTCGACCAGCTTGAAAGACATGCGGAAGCGTATGGGGAAAATAGTGGTTGCGTATAATAAGAAGGGCGATCCTGTTACTACGGCGGATCTTGAGGTTGACGGCGCCATGACTGCATGGATGGTGGAAGCGCTCAATCCTAACCTGATGCAGAGCCTTGAGGGGCAGCCTGTCTTGGTACATGCGGGACCATTTGCGAACATTGCCATAGGACAATCATCTATTATTGCAGACAGAGTGGGGCTAAAACTGGCAGACTATAATGTTACCGAAAGTGGCTTTGGAGCAGACATCGGTTTTGAAAAATTCTGGAATCTGAAATGCCGATTCAGCGGTTTAAGGCCTAACTGCGCCGTAGTGGTGGCAACGATCCGGGCATTGAAATGTCATGGTGGCGGGCCTCCACTTCCTCCTGGAAAGCCTATGGATCCGGCCTATCTTGCGGAAAGTGTGGAATGGGTGGAGAAGGGCTGTGAAAATCTGGCTCATCATATTCAGACCATTAAGAAGGCAGGGATCAACCCGGTAGTCTGCATTAACTCCTTCTATACCGATACAAAAGATGAGATAGGGACTGTCCGCAGATTAGTCGAGGATAGTGGTGCTCGAGTGGCTGTTTCAGAGCACTGGCTGAAGGGCGGTAACGGGGCCCTCGAGTTCGCCGATGCAGTGATCGATGCCTGTCAGGAGGAGAATGATTTCCGCTTTCTTTACGAGCTTGATACACCGCTCACCAAACGGATTGAATTGATCGCCAAAGAGGTGTACGGAGCGGATGGCGTGAGCTACACCCCGGAAGCCAAGGACAAAGCCAGAAAAATAGAGCAGGACCCGGAACTGGCCAGACTGGGAACCTGTATGGTCAAGACCCATCTAAGCCTCTCCCATGACCCCAGCAGAAAAGGTCTGCCAAAAGGGTGGGTCCTTCCTGTACGAGATATTCTGATCTATAGGGGGGCAGAATTTGTGGTGCCGGTAGCAGGGGCTATCAGCCTGATGCCTGGCACGGCCTTGGATCCGGCATACAGAAGGATAGATGTTGACACAGAGACCGGGAGAGTCAAAGGTCTGTTTTAACCTTCGAGCCATTTCCGCTTAAGACCCAGAACAAGAAAGGCTGCTGCCAAATATGCAGGAACATATTTCTATAAAAGGTGCACGGGAAAACAACCTTAAGGAGATCGAGGTAACGATTCCGAGAGATAAGATAACCGTCATCACAGGACCTTCGGGCTCTGGCAAATCATCCCTTGCCATGAATACCATATATGCAGAGGGACAGAGGAGGTATGTAGAGAGCCTCTCTACCTATGCGAGACAGTTCTTCGACCAGATGCAGAAACCCGATGTGGACTATATAGAAGGACTGTCCCCCGCTATAGCTATCGATCAGAAGACAGTAACCAAAAGCTGCCGCTCTACTGTAGGGACAATAACAGAGATATACGACTACATGAGGGTGCTTTATACCAGGATAGGTATCCCTTATTGTTATCAATGCGGCTCCACTATTACGGCACAGGACTTACATAACATCATAAGATCTGTTTTATCACTGCCGATAGGGACAAGGATTCAGATCCTTGCTCCTATTGTGAGGGAAAGAAGAGGTGAGTATAAAAAAGAACTGCAGCAGATGAGGACGGCCGGTTTTGTAAGGGCAAGAATCGATGGGAAAATGGTCGATCTAACCCAGGATATCCATCTCGAAAAACGACAACGACATACCATAGAGATAGTAATAGATAGGTTCATCATAAAACATTTGATAGAAAGACAGATAAAACAGGCAATAGATACATCCATGGGATACGCCGACACAGTAATAATTAACCTCGTCGATGAAAACAGGGATATACTCTTCAGCAAGAGACTCGCTTGCCTCAACTGTGGCATCAGTTATCCCGAAATAGATCCGAGCCTCTTTTCTTTTAACAGCAAATACGGGGCATGTCCAGTATGCAATGGGCTTGGGTTTGAGTGGCAAGGAATTGAGGAAGGGCAGTCTGGGACTTGGGACCCGGAGTTAGAGACTAAAGAGGGGTCAATCCATCCGGCCCCGTGCAGGTCTTGTAGTGGCATGAGGCTAAGAAAAGAGGCATTAAGTCTGAAAATCCATAATACAAGTATTGGTGAGTTCTCTAAGATGTCTGTCATCGGTGGCCTAAGTTTTATACATAACCTACGCCTCTCTGAAAGAGAAAGGATAATCTCAAGGAGGATTCTCAAGGAGATAAGTGACAGACTCTCTTTTCTTGACAAGGTTGGGGTGGGCTATTTAACGCTTGATAGAACATCACTCACTCTTTCTGGCGGTGAGGCACAGAGAATCAGACTGGCAACTCAGGTAGGTTCATCTCTTACAGGTGTTCTTTATGTCCTCGACGAGCCGAGCATTGGACTCCATTTGAGGGACTGCGCAAGACTCATTAAAAGCCTTGCCTCCATAAGAGATGCGGGCAATACGATAATCATCGTCGAGCATGATGAAGAGACCATCAGGTCTGCAGACCATGTTATAGACATGGGGCCTGGTGCAGGCAAAAACGGTGGGTGGGTTACAGCAACGGGGACGCCTGCAGAAATTGTGAATAACAAGGCATCAATTACGGGCAACTACCTGAGTGGACGGCTCTCAATACCCCTGCCAGAGAAACGGAGAAGACCACGGGATTTTTTGGAGATCGCTGGTGCAACTGAATTCAACCTTAAAGAGATCAATGCCTCTATCCCAATTGGGGTGTTTGTATGTGTAACGGGTGTTTCAGGGTCAGGAAAGAGCACATTGATATTTGAGATTTTATATAAGGCACTCGCAAGGCATCTCTACAAGAGCAGAGTTGTGGCGGGGAGGTATAAAAAGATAGATGGAATTGAAAAGTTCGATAGGGTGATATGTATAGACCAATCTCCACTGGGAAGGACTCCAAGGTCAAACCCAGCAACATACACAGGCATCTTCACCTTCATAAGGGACCTCTTTTGCCAACTGCCGGACTCAAGGATAAGGGGGTATAAGCCTTTAAGATTCAGTTTTAATGTATCTGGAGGTAGATGCGAGGCGTGCCATGGAGGTGGCTTGAAAAAGATAGAGATGCGCTTTCTGCCTGATGCATATGTGACATGCGATGTATGTAAGGGAAAGAGATATAATAAGGAGACCCTTGCCATATATTATAAGGGCAAAAATATCTCTGATGTCCTCGAAATGACAATATCAGAGGCCTTAGAATTTTTTAGCGCCATTCCACACCTCAAATGGCGTCTCGGCATTCTTGAAGATATGGGGATGGGATATCTAAAATTAGGACAGTCTGCAACGACCCTTTCTGGCGGAGAGGCTCAAAGATTAAGACTCTCCAAGGAATTAGCAAAAAGGTCGACAGGCAACACCTTATACATCCTTGATGAGCCTACAACAGGACTCCACTTTGTTGACATAGAGAGACTCCTTAATGTTATAAATACATTAGTCGATTCAGGAAATACCGTTATAGTGATCGAACATGACCTTAATATAATAAAATCTGCTGATTATATTATCGACCTCGGACCAGAAGGCGGTGATGATGGAGGGAGTATTGTGGTAACTGGCACGCCAGAAGAAGTAGCAAGAAATAGAAGATCACATACAGGAAGGGTTTTAGCAAAAAAGCTATAATTACTCACAAAACCCATCGGTGTCAGGTCTTGACATGTGACATAAAATGAGAAAAAACAGTCTGAGACAAAGGATAATAATGG
>JAJOKM010000047.1 GCA_021129835.1 Thermodesulfovibrionales bacterium
CACCCGCCAAGCAGTAATATTAGGAGCGCTGTTGCATGATATTGGAAAAGGAGTGATATGTAATGATTAAAAAAATCGTTTTTGAAGTAGAAACGATTACGCCGATGTTTTTGTCAGGGGCAGATCAGGGGAAAGCCGAGTTAAGAGCAGCAAGCATAAAAGGATTGATGCGCTACTGGTGGCGGGCGGTCTGCGCACAGGATGATATTGAGCAATTGCGTAACGATGAAGCAAGGCTGTTTGGAAGCAGTAACGAAAAGATTGGCGGCTCAAAATTCAGTATCAGAGTTACTCAACCTGACAACAACCCTTTGCTTGATCTGAAGAGTGAAATAGCAGACAGAAACGGTCATATTCAACAAACGGGCATCGGTTATCTCCTCTATTCAACATTTATGCGCAAGACCAGCAAACGGCCATATTTTCAAGCGGGGAGTAGTTTCAGGATTACAATTGCCTCGAGGCATAAGGAGCAACTCAGCAAGGCGGCGGCCTCATTCTGGACGCTTGTTTTTTTTGGCGGTATAGGAAGCAGAGCGCGAAGAGGTGCCGGGAATATTGTGGTAACAGAAGTAGAAGACAAGCATGGCCTGCTTGGTGATTCAGGGCTGGACTTTATGCCTAAAGGTGGCAATATGCAGGAAATTGCTGGGTGGGTAGCAGATAATTTCAGTTCAGTAAAACGCATATTAACTGACGACAGAACCGGTTTTGCGTCAAAATATTCCAATCTGAGTATCTGCAGGTGCATTATCGGCAGCGCAAATTTTTCCACATGGAAAGAGGCTCTGAATGAAGCAGGAACTATTTTTAAGAAATTTCGTGATAAAAACAAGGGGCGGTTTTTTGATTCCGGCGCTTTTGGACTGCCGATTATACATCGCAGCAGCCATACAGCAGTTAAAGGAAGAATAGAAAATAGCGCTATTAACCGTCGAAGTTCGCCGCTTGTATTTAAGATCATAAGAGTTAATGATCAGTATTTTTGGATGGTCCTGAGGCTTGCCGGAGAATTCCTGCCCGAAGGCGGCGTGATATCTGCAAACAGGGAATCGAGCAAGCCGGATTATGGAATTATTGATGAATTCTGGGCGGAGATTAAAGAGAAGGGAAAAGAATATATGTTCTCCATGCCGCAAATGCTTAAAGATATGATAGAGAAGATAAAGAACGAAGTTGATCCTAAAAAGATAATCCTCTTTGGCTCTAAAGCCAGGGGTGATTTTCACAGGCGGTCTGATACTGATATAGCTATTGACACAGAAAAGCCGCTGGCAAATCTGAGCCTGCTTGGTGCAGCAGATATAGTAAATTTCAGAGAGGCAGATAAAAAACTGAAAGAAAAAATAGAAAAAGAAGGAGTGGTGATTTATGAGAGAACGGGTTAAGAGGTATTTTGATAATTTTGAAAAGGCATTAACAAATCTCGAAAGTGGGGCTGAGCAATCAATCAACGACCTTGACATTGACGGCACGATAAAGCGTTTTGAGCTTTGTTATGAGCTTTCATGGAAGCTCATAAAAGAATATCTTGCGGATGTGGGAATTATCTGCAAAAACCCGCGCGATTGCTTTAAGAGCGCCTTTTCAAATAATCTCATTGACAATGAAGTCTCATGGCTGAAGATGATAGAAGACCGCAACTATCTGGTTCACACTTATACCTTTGAAGAATCAAGGAAGATATTTGACCATATAAAAGATTTTTATGTAGGCTCATTTAAGTATCTTTATGCAGCGGTACAGCAAAAAAGCACAGGAAGATAAATGGATAATAAACTTGTTATAAAGAAAATTCAGGCGCTTCTCTATGATCCTCCTGAGAAGCCGGTAATCCTCGGCAGGATTACTCATGAAGGCCGGGCAAAGGAGCTAATAGACCTCATTATAGAGGAAGCAAAAATCCCTGGTGAGGTGAGGGATGCAGATCGTATTGCCTCTGTTGCTGATCGTATTAAATTGCCGCAAGACGAGCACTTTGTGGCCGATTTTCGCAAAAGGCCGGTCATTATCCACCCGCTTTCCGGGGAAGAGTTTGATCTGAAATCCTTAATGCAGATTGAGATGGAAGATATTACTTCCGATGTGGAAAGGGCTATAGTTTTTCTTGCAGACAAATATAAAAACAACAAGGAGAGGTTTTATCTTGCTTTATGGAGGGAGTTGATAGGGCGCTTAGCAGATGACAGTGAGAGTAAGTCAAAATTGGGACAATTATGGGAGCTCCTGCCGGCAGACACCCGTATTCCGGATCACTCTATATGGGAACATAAGCGGATAACGGCTGCTATTGCCGGGGCCTTGCCAAAACCGGCTTTTTTGCTTTTTTCGATCGGCCCGGTGCAGGACTTTATTGTTACTGCCCGTAAAACCCATGACCTATGGGCAGGAAGTTATTTGCTTTCTTATCTGTCATGGAGCGCCATGAAGGTTGTTGCCGAGGCATTTGGCCCGGACAGCATTATTTTCCCTGACCTTTGCCGCCAGCCCTTTGTTGATATATGGCTGAAAAATGAGAAGGGACTAGATATAGAAATACCTGATTCGGAAAATCTCTCCTCTCCTACCCTTCCTAACCGCTTTCTGGCGGTCATTCCCGAAGGCTCAATCAAAGATATAGCTGAAGAAGCAAAAAGAGCGGTAAAGAGCACCTTTAAGGAAATCTGTGACATTGTTAAAGAAGAAATGGAGGAAAGGCTAAGTATAAATTTTGACAAATGGAATAATATCTGGCAAAGACAGACAGAGGATTTTATGGAAACATACTGGGCATCCGTATCTGTTGATGATCATAAAGAGTTTCTTGATGCCTATCAGTCTCTAATGGGCACAGCGAATGATTGGGAGTTTGGCCGCTTGCTAAAGGAATATGAAAAGGGTTTTGCTCCGAATATCGGCACGTTATACGGTCAGGTATATTGTTTGACAGAAAAAATTCTGGGAACCAGGAAGACGGTAAGAAATTTCAGTCAGCAGGGAGAGGATAATTACAAATGCACCTTGTGCGGTGTCAGAGAGCCGGTGCATCCCGGAATGTATAACTCAAGAGATTGTTCAGAAGACTTTAGAGCATTGCGTGGCTTCTGGCAAGAAAGAGTAATGGCTAAATTCCCGCAAATAAGAAAGTCCGAAAGACTTTGTGCGGTATGTTTATCAAAAAGACTTGTTGCTGCCGCTTTTTTCAAGGAAAAGTTGGGGTTTGAAATTGATTCCGTATTCCCATCAGTAAGCATGGTAGCAACGGCTTCTTTCAGAAAAAATGTTATAAAGAGCTTTGGCAATCCGGAGATTAAAACCAGGGTAAAGGAGTTTATCAATCATTTGCAGACATTATTCAGTGGAAAAGAGGACAGGATGAATGGCGCCTCGCTTCCCATGGTGCACCACATGTGTAACAATGAAGAAGCCGTTAATATGGATGATAGAGATTTGGCAAAGCAATTTGTGAAAATTGAAGGGAACTGGTTTTTTGAAGATTCTTTTAAGGAATCCCTTGAGGAGGAGATGCCTAATTCTTCTGAAGATGTTCGTAAAGCTGTTGGGATTTCCCTTAAGAATCTTCTTCAGGCGGTTAAAAAACAAAATATTGATCTACCTTCAAAGTATTATGCAGTTATCCATATGGACGGTGATGATATGGGTAAATGGCTTTCCGGTGAAAATGCCCCTGACATTAATGATATTCTGCATCCCGCTGTACGTGAGGGCCTTGATGATAGCTGGGATGAATTTAAGGGAATGAAACGACCCCTTAACCCTTCTCTTCATCTTTCCATGAGCAAGGCGCTGCGTGATTTTTCATTGCATGTGGTAAGGCGGGTAGTTGAACATGACCATCTCGGAAAACTGGTCTACGCAGGCGGTGATGATGTGCTTGCCTTTGTAAACCTGAAAGATTTGCCTGAGGTTATGCAAAAGCTAAGGGCCTATTTCTCGGGAAGTTTAAGAGTGGATACAGAGACAGGCAGAGTTGAAATTGATTTTAAGGAAGGTTCTGGCTTTGTTCCCTTGGATGGCAACGGACATCCAGTTAATGTTGGTAGCGGAGAACCGGTTCAGGGTTTTCTGCTTTCCATGGGCGCTAAAGCCACTGCTAGCATGGGTGTGGTTATAGCCCACCATTCAGCCAACCTTTCCCGGGTATTAGATGAAGTCAGGGCTAGCGAGAAAAAAGCTAAAAAAATAAACAATAAAAATGCCTTCTGCATCGCCCTTGTCAAACGTGCCGGCGGAACAAAACATATTACGGTTAAATGGCATTATGACTTGTCCCCCTTTGAAAAAGGGGGGAAGGGGGGATTTTTTGAATCAATTCCTCTTCTTTGCAAGTGGGCAGATGCGTTTTACGATGGCTGCATATCCCGTCGATTTGTCTATATTTTCAGAACAGAAACCGATGCCCTTGAAGGTATGCCAGCGGAGGCCATCAAGCGGGAGCTACTGCGCTTAGCTAATAGGCAGAGGGATAAAAAGGCGAAAAAATTTAATGAAAAAAATATGGAGGAATTAGTTAACGGCATCGTGAACTTTTATGCGGGAGGGATGA
>JAJOKM010000044.1 GCA_021129835.1 Thermodesulfovibrionales bacterium
AAATGTCATTGCGAGCCCGAAGGGCGTGGCAATCCCGCCCAGATTGCTTCACTTTAAGGTGCATGCAGAAAACTGGGGGAAAGAGCCACCTAATGGTAGTGTAGCCCTTTATGGGCGTAGACGACGGGGACAAGCCCCTACACTACATCAGCGAAATATATCACAACCTATTAGTAGTCTGTAGGGCTCGTTCCCCGAACGGGCTTAAAAGGCTGGAAAGAATAAAAACGGCTCGTTCGGGAAACGAGCCCTACCAAGATTCTATTCTGACTACCTGAGTATTTATAGAAGAAAGAGGGGATAATTTCAGGAAGGAGAAAATAAAACAAAGATGGAGGTAGGTTCTATGAAAAGCTCTAAGGTTGATCTCCATGTCCATTCCAAATACTCCACCACACCTTCGTACTGGATGCTCCAAAAGATAGGCTGCTCTGAAAGCTACACCGAACCACTGAAGCTATATTCCATTGCTATGGACAGTGGCATGGATTTTGTGACAATCACTGACCATGACTCTGTGGCAGGTAGTCTGGAGATTGCCCATCTAAGGAATACCTTTGTCAGCGAAGAGATTACCACTTATTTTCCGCTGGATGGCTGCAAACTCCATGTACTGGCTTATGGCATAACAGAGAGGCAACACGCGGATATTTCTACCCTGAGGGAAAATGTCTTTGAACTTGTTGAGTATCTTAATCAGGAGGGGATTGTCCATGCCGTTGCCCACCCAATGTATTCAACCAATAACCTACTTACGATTAAGCATTTTGAGCAGCAAATTATACTCTTTAAAACCTTTGAGCTAAATGGCAGTCAAGATGCCTGCCAAAACAATATTCTTTCTCGTATCCTCAAAAACCTGACACCCGATGCCATTGAATTATTAGCCAATAAATATAACCTCAAACCATATGGTGACAGGCCATGGGAGAAAAACCTGATTGGCGGATCTGATGACCACTCTTCTTTAAGCATTGCGAGCACTTACACCGAAATAGAGGGTGTCTCATCTGTTAAAGAGTTTCTAAGAGGAATCGCGCAAAACAAGGCTTATGTCAGAGGACGGTCATCAGACCCAAAGGCCATGGCTCATAGCCTTTATAGCATTGCCTATCAGTTTTATAAAAACAAATTTCATATTGCTCATAAGGTAAATAAGGACATTGTCCTCCGTTTTGTGGATAACACACTGAGTCTTTCAAACAATAAAGAGAGTGATCTTGCAGAGCGGCTGGTCAGTTTTATCAGTTGCCAGAGACCAAAATATTTTTTTAACTCCACCCCCAAAGGATTACAGGGTCTATTTAGAGAGTCAGCACGGGAAGTTATCCGGGAAGACCTACGTATGTATAAACTGGTCAAAAAAAGGGAGATAGAGTCATCGGCAATGTCCGATGTCTGGTTCGGGTTTGTGGATAAAGTATCTGAAAAGATGCTTAAAAAGTTTGCTGATTCAATACTAAAAAGCCTTTCCAACGCCAATTTGTTAGATATTTTTCAAGTCATTGGCTCAGTCGGTTCTTTATATACCAGTCTTGCCCTCTATTTCGTCAGTTATACCCATTTCAGAAAAGGCCTCCAATTTTGTAGCCAATGCCATGACCATTTTTTAGAAAAAGGAGAGGACTTGCCAGAAGAGCAGATTAAAATTGCTCATTTTACAGACACTTACAATGATGTTAATGGAGTAGCCAAAACGCTACAGATGCAGCTCAAAATAGCTAAACAAAACAATAAGGCGCTAACAATGATTGTTTGTGGCCCTAAATCTGAGGCCTCCGGTGTTGTCAACTTCCCTCCTATCGGGACATTTGAATTGCCTGAATACCCTGGAATGAAACTCTATTACCCTCCTTTACTCAAGATGCTTGATTATTGTTTTAAACAGAAATTTACCCATATCCACTCAGCCACACCAGGACCTGTTGGATTAGCAGCTCTGGCTATAGCCCGTATTTTAAAGCTTCCACTTTACGGCGCCTATCATACGGCTCTTTCTCAGTGCGTGTCTCGACTTACTAACGACTCATCAATGGAAGAGATTATGCGGAAATACGTCATCTGGTATTACAATCAGATGGATATTGTTTTTACGCCTTCAGAGGCTACTGCCGAAGATTTCTCTAACGCAGGAATTCTTGAAGAAAAAATTCATCTTTACCCTCGGGGTATTGACATTGAAAGCTTTAGTCCTTCCAATAGAAACGGTTTTTTTTAAGAATAAATTCATGGTAAGTGAAAATGAGCTCAAACTCCTTTATGTTGGCCGCGTATCTAAAGAGAAAGATTTGCAGCTTCTTGTTGAAGTCTTTATGAGACTAACTGAGGTAAGAACAGGAATTCATCTGATTATTGCTGGGGAGGGACCTTATCTTGCTGAAATGAAAAAAGCCCTCAAAAATCTGCCCGTCACCTTTACAGGCTTTCTGCATGGCAACGACTTGACACAGGCTTATGCATCAAGCGATGTCTTTATTTCCCCTTCTACCACTGACACCTTCGATAATATTGTCCTTGAGGCGCAGGCATCAGGGCTGCCTGTCATTGTAACAGACAGTGGCGGTCCCAGAGAAAACTTGATTGACGGAGAGACTGGATTTATAGTCCCTTCCGGTGACATCAATAGTCTTGTCAATGCTGTGTTTAAACTAACTAACAATACTGCCCTCCTACAAAAGATGAGGCAAAACGCCAGGGCCTATACAAAAAACCGCTCCTTTGAGTCTGCTTTTTTAAGACTCTGGGACATGCACAGAACTCTAACTCCTAATAAAGGACTTCACAATTTATGACTTGCCAAAATTTGATGAAGTCGTAAAAAGTCTTTAAAAGCATTTTTCTGTCATTCCGACAGATCCGTTTTTAAAGACAGATTCCGAACAAGTCGGAATGACAAACTCAAACGCAGATTCCGAACAAGTCGGAATGACAAGCCTGTGTATCGGAATGACAAACCTCATCTGTAATCATCTGAATCTGTAATCATCTGAAGGGCGGATGCTATCGCCGTCCTATTCCTATATAGTTAAATCCCAATCTCTTCAACATTGAGGTATCCATGATATTTCTACCATCAACGATATTTAAGGAGGCCATCTCCTCCTTTATCCTCTCGAAGTCCAGTCTGCGGAGTTCGTCCCAATCAGTCAGAATCATAAGGGCATCAGCGCGTGTCACAGCTTTGTAAGGATCCTCGCAGTATTCAATATCCGGCTTGATCTTCTTGGCCTCTGAAATAGCTATAGGGTCATATGCCCGCACAATTGCGCCCTCTTTCTCTAATTGGTCAATTATCCTTAGTGAAAGCGATGTTCGCACATCATTTGTCCCGGGCTTAAATGACAGGCCAAAGATAGCAATAATCTTCTTGTATAAGAGATAGCCGGTGAGTTCTTTGAGTTTGGCAACTACTTGTCTCACCTGATATTCATTCCTTTCCAGAACAGCGCTCAGGAGTCGTGGCTCGTAATTATTGTTTTCTGCTATCCGAATCAGGGCCTTCAGATCCTTCTCTAGGCAGGGGCCACCAAAGCCGATACCCGCCTCCAGATATTCATGTCCAATCCGGGGGTCATAACCCATTCCCCTGGCAACTTCGTTTACATCAGCGCCAAGTCGATTGCAGATCGAGGCAATTTCGTTAATAAAAGATATACGAGCAGCTAAAAAGGCATTGGAGGCATATTTGATCATCTGGGCTGAAGCGATGTCGGTCTCGACTAATGGAGTCGAAGGTTGGGCGGTAAAGGACAAAGGTCGAGAGCCGGAATTTTGTAGTAGGCTCTGAGCGTTAGACTCAAGACTCAAAAAAGGGGCATAGAGCTGCCTCATGCTCTGTTTAGCCTTATCGGAGTTAGCGCCGACAACGATTCTGGCGGGATAGAAGAAATCATACAGTCCTTTGCCTTCGCGCAGGAACTCCGGGTTGGCTACAATGTCAAAGTCTTGTCCTTCCACTTTCCCTCGCTTCAGGATACTACAGACGAGTTCTACCGTTCCTACAGGAACTGTGCTCTTTACTACGATTACTTTGTAACTATCGATATATTTCAGGAGATCCTCAGCTACATCGATCACCTGAGTGAGGTCAGCCTCACCACCGTCTCTTTTAGGAGTCCCAACGGCAATGAAGATCACATCGGCATGTTTTGCGCCGCTCTCCAGATCTGCAGTAAAAGTGATTCGACCCTCCTTCAGGTTTTTTCTCAAGAGATCCTTTATTCCCTCTTCATAGATAGGCGAGGCTCCATTGTTAAGTATCTCGACCTTTTCAGAGTTCAGGTCTACGTTTATTACTTTGTGTTTAAGTTCTGCAAAGCCGAGGCCGGTTACCAAACCCACATAGCCAGCCCCTCCAATTACACAAATGTTCATCAGCGACTCCTAATATAATTTTTTTGGTAACTACTCGGGTTCACGGTTTAAAGGATAGTTATCAGTTATCAGTTGCCAGTTATCAGTTAACGTAAACCGT
>JAJOKM010000095.1 GCA_021129835.1 Thermodesulfovibrionales bacterium
TAAGACCCCTCGCGTCGCTCGGGGTGACATTTTCGGGACTTTTGCAAGAGGCTCAGAGATATGGAATTTCGAAATTCGAATATCGAACCACGAGGCAAATCCCAATATGTGGAACAAAGCCGCTTAATTTAGGTTAAAATAAGAGACTATGAAGAGATTTCTAATTTATTCTCTTGCGCTGCATATAGTCTTTCTCTTATTAGTCTTTTCTCTCGGTTATGAGAGAAAGAAGGAAGAGGAAAGGCCTTTTTCTGCATGGGTTGTTACTCTTGAGGAATTAGGAGAAGAGGTGGAGGAGATGCCGCCGCCAGAGCCATCTATAATGCCTCAAGAGGAAAAAGACTACAGAATGCCTGAACTACCCGATGATATGCCACCACCAAAAGAGATCTCACAAATTCCTACACCGCCTGCGATAGGAATTTATCCTCAAGAGGCTGCTACTGATGAGGAGATTGCCGATAAAAATAATGGCATATTTCATGGTGACGAATTCAAGAAATCCTTAACCCCAGAGCCTTCAGATATGCTACCTAAAGATGATATAGACATAGGCGATGGAAGAGAAGGCTTTATGACTGTTATTGATGAGCGGGATACAGAGGAGAGCCGTCTACCAAAATCGCTCAGGGAAAAGCTCTTTGACAGAGATATTCTCAGGCATCTCGCTAAAAAGGAGATGGACAATGCAAATCCTGATAGCGCGATCACCTTTGACACAGAAATATTTAGATATTATGGGTTTCTCCAAAGACTCAGAAAAAGGATAGAAGATGCATGGAGATATCCGCAGTATGCCGCCAAGAGAGGTATATATGGAGACCTTTATATCCTGTTTACTATCAAAAAAGATGGTCAACTTGGTAATGTCGAATTAATCCGCACCTCTGGACATAAAAGCCTCGATGAGGCAGCAATTAAGGCATTGAAGAATGCAGCGCCTTTCTGGCCCCTTCCTGATGCTTGGGGGAGAGACAGCTTCACAATAAAAGGGCATTTCATATATCTCTTTCGCGGGATGCATATACAGTAAGCGTACATCATGAATTTGAAATTGCATAAAGATATCCTGAGCCTTATCGGAAATACTCCGCTGGTCAGAATTAACAAAATGGCTTCAGAAAATAACGCCGAGATATGGGCAAAGCTCGAAGGTTTTAATCCAGGGGGCTCTATTAAGGACAGGATAGCGCTTTCGATGATAAATGTTGCAGAAAGAGAAGGCAGCCTTAAGCCAGGGGGAACTATAGTTGAGCCAACAAGCGGCAATACAGGCATTGGACTTGCAATCGTCTCTACCGTTAGACAATACAGGCTTATTCTCACAATGCCAGAGACAATGTCAGCGGAAAGGAGGCAACTGCTTCATGCCCTTGGCGCCGAACTTATATTGACGCCGGCTGATAAAGGTATGGCAGGAGCAGTAGAAAAGGCAGAGGAGATACGCAGAGACAACCCTGATTTTTTCATGCCGCAGCAGTTTAACAACAGGGCAAATCCTGAAATTCATAGGCAGACAACCGCCATCGAAATAATAAATGATATAGGCGGTCTGCCAGATGTATTTGTTGCAGGTGTGGGGACAGGAGGGACAATAACAGGCATAGGAGAGGTTTTAAGAGAGAATAATCCGGATATATGGATATCCGCAGTGGAGCCTGCCGGCTCATCTGTTCTGTCAGGTGGAAACAGTGGAAGACATAAGATAGAAGGTATTGGAGCAGGTTTTTGCCCCGGTGTCTTGAATACTAAAATCTATAATGAGGTAATAACTGTAACAGACGAAGATGCAGAAATGACCACGAGACGACTTGCCTTAAAGGAGGGGATGTTCGTTGGGATATCTTCGGGAGCAGCAATGTGGGCGTCCATGAAGATTGCAAATAGGCTCGACAGGGACAAGAAGTTGGTTGTTATGCTCCCCGATAGGGGGGAAAGGTATCTAAGCACAGGATTGTTTTTGTCACCCCCCGGGATAGTACTTGAAAAATAAAAAGCATTTCTGCTATGCTTCTTAGTTGAAAACAGAATCTCGAGGAAATTCTCTTGTGGGCTCATTTTTGTGAGTTAAGGAGAATTGGACGGAGAAAAAAAACCATAGTATAACAGGAGAAGATGGGCATATGGGTGTTGTAACGATGAAGGAGTTGTTGGAATCTGGTGTCCATTTTGGTCATCAGATAAAGAGATGGAACCCGAAGATGAAGAGGTATATCTTCGGAGAAAGAAATGGAATTCACATTATAGATCTTCAAAAGACATTAAGGGGAGTCGAGGAGGCGTATAATTTTGTTAAAAGTGTAGGATTTGCCGGCTCGTCGGTGCTTTTTGTAGGAACCAAAAAACAGGCACAGGATTCTATTTTAGAAGAAGCAACGAGGGCCGAATCCTTTTATGTAATTAACAGGTGGCTTGGTGGCATGCTTACGAACCTTTCGACGGTTAGAAAGAGCATCGAGAGACTTAAAAAGATCGAGACTATGAAAGAAGATGGCACTTATAATGTCCTTACGAAGAAGGAAGTTTCAGGGCTTGAGAAAGAGAGGACTAAACTAGGGAAGAATCTATCAGGAATAAAGGAAATGACAACTCTGCCTGGCGCTATTTTTGTTGTAGATCCAAAAAAGGAATGGATTGCTATTGCAGAGGCAAAGAGGCTCTCTATACCAGTAGTCGCGGTTGTTGACAGCAACTGTGACCCTGATGATGCAGATTATGTCATTCCGGGTAACGATGATGCAATAAGGGCGATCAGACTGATTGCATCCAGGATGGCTAACGCACTATTAGAGGGCAAAGGCGCACTTGCCATGGACCTGGAAAAAGAGACCGAAAAGGCAAAAATAGAAGAAAAGGTCATGCAAGAGGAGGCTTCAGAGTGACGATCTCGGCAGAAATGGTTAAGAAATTGCGTGAAAAAACTGGCGCAGGACTTATGAACTGCAAGCGTGCCATCGAAGATAGCGGTGGTAATACAGAAAAGGCTATTGACATACTCAGGCAGAGAGGATTTGCTACTGCTGTAAAAAAAGTGGGCAGAATCACAGCAGAGGGAATGATAGGTTCGTATATACATATGGATAAAATTGGGGTGCTCGTGGAAGTTAATTGTGAGACAGATTTTGTTGCAAGGACAGATGACTTTAAGTGCCTCGCCAGAGATATCGCGATGCATATTGCTGCTACTAATCCCCGTTATATATCGAGTGAAGATGTCTCTCAAGAAACAGTAACGAGGGAGAAAGACATTTACAGGGCACAGGTTGCAGATAAGCCTCCGCAGATTATCGAAAAAATAGCCGAAGGCAAGCTCGAAAAGTTTTTTGCTGATACATGTCTCCTTGAACAGATATTCATAAAAGATCAGGAGCAAAAATTAAAGATAAAGGATTTGATAGCAGAAAAAGTTGCAAAGCTTGGAGAAAATATCGTTGTGAATAAATTTGTGAGATTTCAAGTTGGTGAAAAAGGGGAGAATGTTTGAAAATGAACGGTAGGTCTTGCTATAAGAGAGTTCTCTTGAAACTCAGCGGCGAGACCCTGATAGGCGATAAAAAGTATGGCATAGACTCTGCTACTGCCGCGTTCATAGCAGCAGAGGTAGTTAAGGCTGCTGAAACAGGAGTCCAGATCGCCATTGTAATCGGAGGCGGCAATATATTTAGGGGTGTTCAGGCATCTGTTGAGGGAATAGAGAGGGCATCTGCTGATTATATGGGCATGCTTGCAACTGTCATAAATGCCCTTGCTCTGCAGAATGCGCTGGAGGAGCTCGGCCTGCAGACGAGAGTCCAGTCTGCAATTGAGATGAAGGAAGTGGCAGAGGCATATATAAGAAGGAAGGCAATAAGGCATCTCGAGAAGGGCAGAATAGTAATTTTTGCCGCAGGCACAGGCAACCCATATTTTACAACAGACACTGCTGCAGCGCTCCGTGCCATGGAAATAGGGGCAGATGTAGTGCTGAAGGGCACAAGAGTAAATGGCATTTATACTGCAGATCCTGAAAAAAACCCTGGCGCAAATAAATTCAGTGAAATCTCATACATAGATGTCTTAAAACGAGGGTTAGATGTTATGGACTCCACAGCAATAACACTCTGCATGGACAACAATCTTCCGATAGTTGTATTTAGTATTAAAAATGAAGATAATATTAAAAATCTCATAGAAGGCAATAAGATAGGGACAACAATCTTAAAGCAAGCAACTGCCTCTACAGTCTGATTACAGAGATAAGTGCGTACGGTGTCGGTAATCTATGACAAATACTAAAACCCAGATTTCAAATAAATGACAAATGTCAAGGCCCAAATGCCAAAATAAAGCGAATAAATATCAAAATTAAGGGGTAAATTGTAAAAATCAAAAATCAAAATGCAAAATGACAAATAAAAATGCAAAATGTTTCTTAGAAATAATTTTGATT
>JAJOKM010000152.1 GCA_021129835.1 Thermodesulfovibrionales bacterium
ATGAGGAGGAAATCCTTAAGACCATGGCCAAGCGCGGGCATCAACCCAATATCAGTTTCTTCGCTTTCACCGCTACGCCGAAATACAAAACTCTGGAAGTCTTTGGCCGGCCTGGTTCCGGCGGCAAACCGCAGCCCTTCCATCTCTATAGCATGCGACAAGCCATCGACGAGGGGTTCATCCTCGACGTTCTCCAAAATTACACAACATACAAGACCTACTACAGACTGATTAAATCGATCGAGGATGACCCGCAGGTGGACAAGCGCAAGGCCTCCCGCGCGCTCGCCCGATTCATGAGCCTGCATCCACACAATATCGCGCAAAAGACCGAGGTTATGGTCGAACACTTCCGTCATTTCACAATGCACCGAATCGGCGGCAAGGCCAAGGCCATGGTGGTCACATCAAGTCGGCTGCATGCGGTCAAATACAAGCAGGCGTTCGACAAGTACATCGCTGATAAGGGTTACCAGGGCATCAGAACGCTGGTGGCATTTTCTGGAATCGTGGTAGACCCCGATCTGCCGGGCGTGGAATACACCGAAAGCGGCATGAACGTTGATAGCAATGGTAAGCGGATCAAAGAGAAGGAGCTTCCCAAACGATTCGGAACAGATGAATACCAGGTTCTTCTTGTCGCCGAAAAGTACCAGACCGGTTTTGACCAGCCATTCCTGCACACTATGTACGTGGATAAGCGTCTCGCGGGCATCCAGGTCGTACAGACGCTTTCGCGGCTTAACCGGACGCATTCCGGCAAGGAGGATACGTTCGTCCTGGACTTCGTAAACGAGCCCGAAGAAATACTGAAGGTTTTTCAGCCGTACTATGAGCAGACTATCATCGGCGAGCGAGCCGAAGCTCAACAGCTTTATGAGCTGCAAGCCAAGCTCGACGGCCACCAGGTCTATTTCAAAGCCGAGGTTGCGGAGTTCTGCAAAGTCTTCTACAAACCCAAGCGAAGTCAGACAACCTCCGATCATGCCCGGATGAATTCCTGTATTGATCCGGCAGTGGGTCGTTATAACGATCTGGATGAAGATGTCCGCGAAGAATTCCGGAAGACGCTTGTGACTTACAGAAATCTCTATTCCTTCATGTCGCAGGTGATTCCGTTTCAGGACACCGACCTCGAGAAGCTCTATTCGTACATTCGGTTCCTTCTGACCAAGCTGCCAAAAGGTGATCGTGGCCCGGTATACAAACTCAACGACGACGTGGCTCTAAAATATTACCGCCTGCAGAAGATCGGCGAAGAATCAATTGTGATGGAACTGGGCGATTACCATAAGGTGTCGGGTCCCACATCCGTAGGAACGGGCACTGCCCGAGGAGACGAGATTGAACTGTCCAGGCTGATTGATATCCTTAACGAGAGGTTCGGGACGGATTTCCGGCCGGGTGACCAGTTGTTCTTCGAGTCGATTCAGGAAGACGCGGTATCCGATAGCAACCTCCGCCAAGCGGCGCTCGCTAACACTATGGAAAACTTCGGTTACGTTTTTCGCAAGGCTTTGGAGGGGCTTTTCATAGATCGAATAGAGCAGAACGAAGAGATCACAGCGAAATTCATGAACGAAGATCAGTTCCGGGAAGCGATCAGCAAGCATCTCCTCAAGGAGGTCTATGAAAAGATCCGGTCTGAGGACAAGATGGAAGATCAAATTTGAGAAAAGACATTCGCATAACAAGTGTCCACAGGACGCGCTGAAGCGCGACACTGAGCTTTAGCGTTGGAAGCCGATACAGTCCTATAATCTACATAATTGCAGCTTTGGCAGTAGCAGGTTGTCGATTCTCACTTCACCATACCCAAAATAGCCTTTTAAGATTCATCCATTCGTCTTTGATGCTGTCCGCTTGTACCATCTGAAATTCTCGCCATGTCTTGACCTGGAGTGTTCCATCTGATAACTCTGCAATACTTATCGCCCCATCTCTATCGGTTCTGTACACCCTTGTGCCGGCAGAGGCAAGTGTAGCTATTGTTTCATTATGGGGATGACCATGTATGTTATTCCTTCCAGCACTGATCACGGCAATTTCAGGAGATACAGTAGAGATAAATGCCTCTGATGACGATGTGCGGCTTCCATGGTGAGGAACTTTTAAGACATTACTCTTGAGATGCATCCCGAGGCGTAGTAGATCTTCCTCTGCCTCCCTTCCGATATCACCGGTAAAGAGAAAGGAGTTTTTAGTGCCCTCAATCCTTACTACAAGGGAATCGTTATTTTCGATACCACCAGAATATAGCGTATAAAAACCATCATATGGATGTAGAATAGTAATCCTGTATCCGTTACCGCTAATAAGGTCTCCCCTCTCAAGGCCCCTCTGCTTTATGATTCTAAGGAATTCTTTTGGATAGACTAACCGGTTGTTGTCCCATACCTCATGAACCTCGAAGTCTCTCACAAGACTCCATATGCCACCAGCGTGATCAGGGCTTCCATGGGAGAGGACAATGGCATCGATTTTCTCAATGCCTCTATGGCTTAAAAAACGGCTCACCTGAAAACCATTCCTGCCCGTATCCATTATTAGTGTTCTGTCGTCAGGCAACTCGATTACGGCAGCATTTCCTTGTCCCACATCGAGATATGTAATCCGGATTCCACTCTGTTCAAAGGTTTTGATCCCGGTATAGATAAGGAATGGAATAATAGCGATCGATAGAGGCAACAACAACTTATAAACTGACGGCTTGGCGATAATATCCCAGATTTTGGAAGCATTCACACCCTCGCCACTTCTATAACCTGGCTCGATAATCCCTATGTTAATAACTACATAGAGTAGCAGCCCAAAATAAAACATAAGAAGTAGTATCGATGGAAATGCCGGGACCCCCACAGCCACAAAATCCCATTGTGCGATATATTTTAGCGCCGCAAGGACAAAACTCGCAATTCCATCGATTAAAGGTCGCAGAGGAAAGATTCCAGAGACAAGAAATACAAACGATGCTATGAATGTCAGCGGAAGGATAACAAACCCAATAATCGGGACAAAGACGAGATTAGCAAATAGAGACACAACAGAGAAATAATTAAAATGATAAGCTATAAGAGGGGCAGTGCCGATAGTAGCCGCAATAGTGATCGTGGCTGAAGTTATACAGTAACGGCGCAGCATGGCAGTAAATCGATGAAATAATGAGTCGGCAGTGCCTCTTTTCTCCTTTAAATTTAAAGAGTCCTTTAGCTCCACGGCCCCATCGGTTATTGAGCTTAGCGCGATGCCGATACACAAAACGGCAACAAATGACAGGTGAAACGACAATTCAAGGATAGAGTCAGGCCAAAGAGTGACAATAATAACCGCTGCTAAGAGCAATGTATTTAACCAGTACCCTCTTCTCTGAATCAAGAGGCCGATGAGAAAGAGGGTTATCATAATAAACGCCCTGATAGATGGTATGTTCATGGCAGAAATACCGAGATAACCTATCATAAAGGGTATACATGGTACTGCGGCGATCTGGGTAGGCGTGAAATAGATAGTTAATTTATTGAGGATATTGTGTGGGAGCAGATTGACCAGAAGTTTAATTGCGCCGAACAAGATGACCAGCAATAACCCAAAATGCGCCCCTGATATTGCCAACAGATGTGCAAGTCCGGTCACCCTGAAGGCATGCCAGGTCTCTGGCGCTATAAGACTCCTTTCGCCAGTTATTAGGGCCATAAGGAAAGGGGCTGATTCTTTGGAGAAATTATCTTTAAAGAAGCTATTAAGCCTGACCCTTGTCTCTCCAAAGAATCCAATATCTGCTGCCGCAACCGCTTCTATCTCGACAGCAAACCCAGAAATAGGCCCTTTACCGCCACCCGGATTTAGATGGAAGGCATCTCTCGGAATACGAACACTAATAAGATATTCCGTTGCGGGCTTGAGGGCAACCCTGCTAAAGAGGCGCAATTCCTGTAGATCTATTAAGTTGCCATACTCATCGACCGCTTTTTTGACCTCTACTTTCTGTGAAAATGTCTCTGCTCGAATCCCTACTATAGCGGGTTTCGACTTTATCACGCCTTGAACCTTTATAGTCTGCCCTGCAATATCTGACGGGAGAAGCGGTGGATCATAAGAGAGTTTTGCATGATAAAATCCTAAAGAGGCGACAACCAAAATAATGATCGGCAGTAAGTAATAAGCAGAGATCTTTTTTCTTTGGTAATAGGCAAATATGGCTATTAATACCATAGATGCGAAAATGCTTATAAGCGGAAAGAATTGATAGGCATAAAAGAGCGATACACCGTAAATGAACGAAATAAAGTAGATCACTGCTCACCTAGTCTGATGAGAATAATGGGAATAATGGGGTCAAATCTTTCCTCTTGACAATTGAAGCAATTGACTGCTTAATTTAT
>JAJOKM010000104.1 GCA_021129835.1 Thermodesulfovibrionales bacterium
CTCGCTGGTATAATCTTCATTATATCTGATCAGACTTCCTGTATAAAGGATAGTTTCCAGTTATCAGTTATCAGTTATCAGTTATCAGTTAACGTAAACCGTGAACCGTAAACTGCGAGCGTTGAACCTTCTTTGTCGTGAACCATGAACTTTGAACCTGACAACCTGAGTAATTACGTCTGTTTTGCGTCTTTAACTTGTTAATTGCACATTCGTTTTACCTAGTACTATATCTACGACCTCTTTTAGTTTTTTAGCGTTGACCTCTCCACTAATCTCTTCATTTAGAGTGATCACAGGGGCAAGTCCACAACACCCAATACATCCAACTGTCTCGAGAGTTACGGATAAATCTTTTGCGGTCTCTCCCGCTTTAACTCCAAATTCCTCCTCAAGCTTCTCAAGCACCTTGGGCGCTCCCCTTACATGGCAGGCAGTCCCTACACATACGCAGACTATATTTTTGCCCCGCGGCATAAAATGAAACTGCTTGTAAAACGATGCTGTGCTATAAACCTCTGAAAGTGGTATCTTAAGCTCTTCTGAAATCTCCCTCAACTTATCCTCGGGCAGATAGTTGTTTTCCTTTTGTACCTTATAGAAGACTTGCATTAGCACGGCCCTCTTCCTCTGCTCATCCGTAAGCAGATCAGCAACCATTGCCATCTTTTCCAGAGCATCTATTAACATTGCTTGTCCCCCCTGATATATTACTTATTTTTTACAAGCCTACGTGCGTCTTCGCTGCCCTTTCCATTTCACGTCTCGCGGCCATATCCATAAGCACCCTCTCCTTCCTGAACTTGCCAGGGTGATATTTTGCTAACTTCAATTGTTCTCGTCTCATATCTACCCACTCGATACCTCTTTGGAGCATCCTCTCAGGGTCAGACTCAAAGAAAAAGGCCGCGCCAACCTTCTCCAGCCATTCTTTCTCCATTATATCTGTGACCCTCTTGCTTGCCTTTACAGGTGACTCTCCCCCAAATATAACCGTAGAACCGGAAGCAACAAAATATGTGCCGATTGCGAGCGCCTTTTCGCTCCACCACTCTGGCGCAAACGCTATAGACGGCATGCCTGCCATCTCAGGGCTTAACCCCCCTGTGGTGGACATCAATGTCCTGACCATTAAAACCCTGGCAGTATCCACACAGGAACCTATAGCCGTAACAGGCGGCAAGCCTATGGCCTCGCATACCTCTTTCATGCCTGGCCCCGAGTATCTAAATGCTGCCTCTGGCGTAGCATAACCCATCTGCACTGCAGCATGCGCCCCACAGCCAGCAACTACCACAAAGAAGTCATTTCTCATGAGTTCCTCTATAAGATATTTTTGAATGCTTTTCCCCACTACACCTGGGTGATGACACGCTACTACTCCTGCCGTGCCCCTTATCCTTCCGTCCATAATCGCGTCGTTAAGGGGTCTAAACGATCTCCTGAATAACCCTCCCTGCGAATAACTATAATACTCCCGAGAAAAACCTACCACCGCATCTTCTGGTTTAAACCCATCGAGAGATATCCCAGCGCCATTTCTATTGCTGAAGTTGTCTATCGCTAATTTTAGTATCCTTATCGCAATATCTTTAGCGTGGTGTTCATCGAACTCGATATGCATGGCGCCTGTCATGCGTGCCTTTGGGCTTGTCGTTATGACCTTTGTATGAAATCTCTTGGCTATCTCCGCTATGGCAGGCTATGCACATTGCACATCTACTACCATTACATCCACAATACCAGTCATGATTGCCAACTCTTGTTCTAAAAATGAACCTGCAGACTGGATACCCCTTCTCGTCATTATCTCATTTGCTGTGCAACACATCCCAGCAAGATTAATACCCTTTGCCCCCTTGTTAGTTGCATAGGAAATTATCTCAGGATCTTCGTGTATATCTACAATAAGCTGAGCAAGGGTAGGTTCGTGTCCATGAACTACGACATTAACCTCCTCTTCTTTTAGCACCGCAAGATTCCCCGCACTTCTCTGCGGTGTTGGAGTTCCAAAAAGGATGTCACTCATATCTGGTGTTACGAGGCATCCACCCCAGCCATCGACAAACCCAACCCTCAAGGTGTGATCCATCAGACTATCTGCGTCCTGATCAACCCCCATAGTCGTTCGGTGAAGCGCCTCTACTATCTCTCTGTCAACACCCCTCGGCTTTAAATTGTGGTCTTCCCATCTCTTGTATGTGCCTTTAGGCGCCCTCTTAAGATAAACGAGTTCGCCTGTCTGTTGACCAAACTGCTCTAAATGCTTTAATGCAACCTTTTCAGCTATCTCCATTGTATCTTCGTCTGTTAGACTTTCAACCTCCCATGGTGTGAGATCAAAATCCCCCTCTGTAACGCGATGTTCACCACGAAGCTCCTTTACACTGGGATGGTCAATATCCATCGCCATTGCAATAGATAGGAGCTTTCCTTTATCTCGGATCTGAAAGTCTTTTATCTCGCCTCTTGAGACAGAAAGCAGTGTCATTACCAGTCCCCTCGCGTGGTCTGAGTGAGCTGCTGTCCCTCCAGCAACCATTCTTAAGAAGTTCCTCGCGATTACTACATCTACTCCGGCCCCACAAATCCCTTTCGCTTCTCCTGCACTCTTTCCGAACAACCTGCATGGGCCCATATGGCACACATTGCAGCAAGCTCCCGCCTGTCTTATAGGACAAGGCTTTACATTTTGAGCCCTGTCAAATATTGTTTCATAACCTCTGCGAGTCGCCTCTTTTACAACAAATTCGGATATTGCATCAGCTATTTTCATAATTTTCCATCCCCTTTTGTATATTCGAATTAAAACATCATCTCCATCTCCTTTTATTTATAGTGGTCTCAAAAGTATAATCGAGCATGATATTTCAAAGTATAAGTCACCCGCCCCAGTCCCCGTCTATTTAATCCTTAAGGAGTTTGAGTGACAGAGCCCCTCAAGGCATTATCTCTTTTATATCATATTGAATTGCGAAATAAATCCTCCAATTCAGGTATTATAAAGAAATGGAGGCTCTTGCAAAACTCCAACCTTTGAAGATTTCTCAGCACTTCATGCTTCGAAATGACAATAGACAAGCCACTTTGTCATTTCGACCCCTTCGCTTTTGTCATTCCGAGCGAAGCGAGGAATCTTAGTATTTACGCTCAGGACAGGCTCCGGGAGAAATCTTATTCTTTCAGACTTTTGCAGGAGGCTCAATGGCTATGTTATTATAAATTGCTGAGTTGAGGGGGTATATCCTCCAAGGATAACATGACTATAACATAAAAACTTTATTAAAGTAAAGCCCTGAACTTTTTTGGATCATCTCCGAAAGAATTGGCAGGATTATCTGAAACGGCAACAACTAAGCCACAGAAGGAGGTCTAAAACGCCTCGATTATGTGATTCACCGTCTCCTTTCCATCCATAAGTATAATGCTTATTATATCAAACCTGACTGGTGTCTCGATTTTATTCTGCTTTAGATAATAAAGGGCAACTCTTTTGAGCCTCTCCTGCTTTCTATGGTCAACCGCCTCGAAGGGCTGTCCGAAGAAGTCATTGGCTCGTGCCTTCACTTCTACAAACACGACAGTATTTTTTTGCTTAACAATAATATCTGCTTCGCCTAGAGGTGTTTTGTAATTACGACACAGAACTTTGTAGCCATTCTTTTCTAAATAAATTGCAGCAATATCCTCTCCCCTTGAGCCAGGAATCCTCATCGCATGGTCACTTTATTGGCATTAAAAGGTCTTCTTTTTCCGCTGTTTCGCCTACTGATACCTCTTCCCCGACAAGTCTTTCGAGTAAAGCGGGTATTCCTTCGATATCTTTTATATGCTTCTGACATAGTATTTTTATTGTCTCTCTAAACGACGCAAACTCTTCCCATGACCCACTGAGATGCCTTGATACAATATTATGAAGACTCTTCCCGTTTTCATCCCAGTCCAGAAGGAGGATTATCTTGTGAAACCTCCTGTCTATATTTTCGCAAAACTCATAAAGCCCCTCGCCTTTATGGAGAGTAATTATATCGCCAACAAGCCCTATCTTTCGAAGTGCTTTTGCATCATTTTTACCCTCGACAACAATAGGCACGCTCTTGTTGACCTCATATAGCGCCTTAAAAATTTCTTTCAGCCTTTCTGCCCGTTCTATATCGTTCATTTGTTGTAATTACTCAGGTTATCAGATTCAAAGTTCACGGTTCACGACAAAAAAGGTTCCACGCTCGCAGTTTACGGTTTACGGTTCACAGTTTACGGTTTACGTTAACTGATAACTGGCAACTGATAACTGATAACTATCTTTCTATGGTCTCCTTCTCTTTTTCCTTCTTCTTTTCCATCGCCTCTGATATCTCA
>JAJOKM010000175.1 GCA_021129835.1 Thermodesulfovibrionales bacterium
CGCATAATGTAGCTTAAAAAGGTCTAAAATCAGTCTTGACATTGGGTCCACTTTAAAACGCAAAGTGAGATAAATCAAGTATACTAAATCTTATACCTGGAGGAGGTAAATATGCCTGTATATGATTACAAGTGCGTAAAGTGTGGAGAACCTTTTTCTTTAGTTATGAGTGTTGGAGAGAAGGATAAAAAGATAGCAGACTGCCCTAAGTGTAAAAGCGTAGAGGTGAAGCCTGTATATTCAAGTTTTTTTGCTGTAACATCCAAAAAATCATAAAATGTTTAACTTTTATTACGAAACCGACCTTTACCTAAGAGGGAAAGACTGATGATAAAGAGGGCGATTATCAGCGTTTCAGATAAAAGAGGGCTTATTGAGTTTGCAAGGGAATTATCAGAAATGGATGTTGAGATTCTCTCGACTGGCGGGACCGCAAGGGTTCTTCAAGATGCAGGTGTCTCTGTTGTAAAAGTATCTGATTATACGGGATTTCCGGAGATGCTTAGCGGAAGGCTTAAGACGCTGCATCCAAAGATTCACGGAGGCTTGCTATCGAGGCGAAACAATCCAGAGGATATGAACGACATAGAAAAACACGATATCAGACCAATAGATATGGTTGCTGTAAATCTTTATCCTTTTGAAGAGACTGCCTCAAGAGTAAATGCGACACTCGAAGAAGCCGTCGAAGACATCGATATTGGAGGCCCTACAATGCTCAGGGCTGCATCTAAGAATTTTCAGGATGTGACTGTAGTTGTTGATCCCGATGATTATCCAAGAATAATCGAGGAGATGAAGTCATCCGATAGAGGAGTGAGTTTAGAGACGAAACTGAATCTTGCAAAAAAGGGCTTTGCCCATACGGCAAGATATGATACGTTAATTGCAGATTATTTAACAGGTATTACAGAAAAAGAGGCATCATTTCCTGAATACCTGACAACATCACTGAAAAGGGTTGCCTCTCTGAGATACGGAGAAAATCCTCACCAAAAGGCGGCAATATATAAGGAACGGACAAAAGGACTCTCCCTTGTTAATGCAAAGATACTTCAGGGCAAGGAGCTGTCCTTTAATAATTACCTCGATACCAATTCTGCACTTCTGCTTGCATTGGAGTTTGATAAGAAGGCGTGCGTTATTGTAAAACATAACAATCCGTGCGGAGTCGCAGTGGGTGATACAGTTGCAGATGCTTATAAAAAGGCTGTTAAAACAGACCCTGCTTCCGCTTTCGGCGGTGTTGTGGCATTTAATACTAAAGTAGACGACAATGCTGCACATAGGATGAAGGATCTGTTTCTCGAGGTGGTTATAGCGCCATCTTTTACAAAGGAGGCGATTGAGATATTCTCTAATAAACCGGATGTCAGACTCCTTGAGCTCTCTGATATATTACTTACTGAGAAGAGAAAGATAGCATCGTGGGACATAAAAAAGATTGCAGGAGGATTGCTGCTTCAGGAATGGGATTATTCCATGGAAGACATTATGTCTCTTAAGGCGATTACGAAGCGCCAACCAACAAAAGACGAACTTGAGGCATTAGCGCTTGCGTGGAAGACATGCAAGCATGTTAAGTCTAATGCAATTGTTTATGCCTTTAAAGACAAGACAGTCGGCATCGGTATAGGACAGACAAGCAGGGTTTATTCTGCAAAGATTGGAGCAATTAATGCCTGTGAGCTCATTAAGGGATCTGTTGTAGCTTCAGATGGATTTTTCCCATTTAGAGACGGAATAGATATTCTCCATGAAGTTGGTGTTACCGCGGTGGTGCAACCTGGCGGCTCAATAAGAGATGCTGAAGTCATACAGGCAGCAGATGAATACAATATGGCGATGGTAATTACAGGAGTTAGACATTTCAGGCACTGATTTTATGGCTCTTTCTCAAATTACGATAAGCAAGACTAATAAAACATGAAGGCTCTTGTCATAGGAGGCGGAGGCCGGGAACACGCAATTGTGTGGAAACTTATGCAATCAAGGCATGTGGATAAGGTCTATTGCATGCCTGGAAACGCAGGAATAGCTGAAATTGCTGAGTGCATTGATGTGCATTCTTTAGACTTTAATAAGTTGGTAGATTTTGTCAGGTATGAATGGGTAGATCTTACCATTGTTGGACCTGAAGGACCTCTTTCCGGTGGCATAGTGGATGCCTTTGAGAGGGAAGGAAGGAGGATAGTTGGCTCCACAAAAATGGCAACCCAATTAGAATCGAGCAAGGTCTTTGCAAAGGAATTTATGAAGCGATATCGCATTCCTACTGCTGAATATAAGGTCTTTACATCTTATATTCATGCAGAGGAGTATGTGAGGATGAAAGGATTGCCTATTGTTATAAAAGCAGATGGACTTGCTGCAGGAAAGGGGGTCTTTGTTGCATCCAGAGCGGAAGAGGTGGTGGATGCGTTAAGACTCGTTATGAAAGAGAGGATCTTTGGCGATGCTGGAAACAGAGTAATTGTGGAGCAGTATCTTGAGGGAGAAGAGGTATCTTTCATGGCTTTTACAGATGGCAGTACCATTATACCAATGGTAAGCTCGCAAGACTATAAAAGGGTTTTTGATAATGACGAAGGGCCAAACACTGGCGGAATGGGGGCATACAGCCCGGCGCCGGTTATTACAAGGGAACTGGAATCTATTATAATGGAAAGGATAATGAGACCAGCGATTAGCGGATTAAAGGCCATGGGAATAAAATACAAAGGAGTCTTATATGCGGGTCTAATAATCGATAATGGTAATCCATATGTACTTGAGTTTAACTGTAGGTTTGGAGATCCTGAGGCACAGTCAATCCTTTCGAGGCTAAATACAGACATTATGGA
The DNA here is from genome assembly GCA_021129835.1 of Thermodesulfovibrionales bacterium. GTDB lineage: Bacteria > Nitrospirota > Thermodesulfovibrionia > Thermodesulfovibrionales > Dissulfurispiraceae > JAJOKM01. Next base: position 2,844 of record JAJOKM010000175.1, read on the forward strand.
TATTTCTATGGCAATAACAGATGAGAGGCTTTCAGATATTAATATCGAGTGGAGCGACGAGGCTGCGGTATGTGTAGTGCTTGCATCAGAAGGATATCCAGGAAAATATAAGAGAGGGAAGGTTATTCACGGGCTAAATGATGTTAGGGATATGGATGATGTTGTAGTTTTCCACGCTGGCACAGCTTTTAACGACAACGAAATAATTACTAAGGGAGGAAGGGTTTTAGGGGTTACTGCCACTGGAAAGGACATAAATGGCGCAAAGGAAAGGTCATATGAGGCTGTTAAAAGGATACATTTCGAAGGAATGCATTACAGAAAAGATATCGCGAACAAGGCACTGAACAGGCAATGAGGGTCCATCTCGATTGTTTCCCCTGCTTTTTGAAGCAGACCGTAATTGCTGCAAGGCTCGGCACAGAGGATGAGGCGATTCAGGTGAATATCCTGAAGGGCGTTCTTGATGAAATCAAGGCAACTGATATGTCACAGCCTCCTGCATATTCTACGACATTCTTGCACCGGAAAATGAGACAATTGCTTGGCAAAGATCCTTACAAGGAGGTAAAGTCAAAATATAATCAAATAGCTCTTGAATTATACCCGGAGTTTAAAGAGAAGGTAGAAAAGAGTCATGACCCATTGTGGACCGCAACAAGGCTCGCCATCGCAGGCAATATAATAGATTTTGGCATATTTGCGGCTGTAGATATTGTTGGGACAATTGATAGGGCGTTGAATAATTCTATCGCAATCGATGAATATCTCTCTTTTAGGGATGCCGTAAATAAAAATTCTGAGGTGCTCTATCTGTTGGATAATGCAGGCGAAATAGTCTTTGATAGACTTCTTATAGAGGTCCTGTCAAGCATGGGCAAAAAGGTCAGGGCGGTAGCAAAAGGCCACCCCGTATTAAATGATTCGACAATGGAAGATGCGATAGAGGTCGGCCTTACCAATATATGCGAAGTATTCGATAACGGGTCTGACTGTATTGGAACCATACTGGAATTAACATCTCCTGAGTTTGTTCAGGAGTTTATCGCTTCTAGATTTATTATCAGTAAGGGACAGGGGAATTTTGAGACCTTATGCTCATTTACTCCTGTCCGAGAAGGTTCACTGCATGGAGTTCCACAGATCTTTTTTCTCTTGCAATCCAAATGTAGTGTCGTCGCGAGAGAATTCGGGATCGCTAAGGATTCAATGCTTTTGACGAGCAATTACAGAAAGTGATTACAAAAGCTTATAAATAGATAAAAAAGTTATTAGACAAAAAACCTTGACATCTGAAGGTCTTTTGGTTAATATACTATAATCTTCGTAATGAAACCAGCATGTGTTTTCAGGCTCTTCGACGTTTTAAGTGGGTAGCATAATATTCCCTCCCCCTTGATGGGGGAGGGTTAGAGCCTGCCCCGCACTTGATGCGGGGGTGGGGGTGATTTGGGAGTGGCAATAACATAACTCCAAAGCTAAAGCCTTTTAAAAAAGACTGACAGAT
>JAJOKM010000098.1 GCA_021129835.1 Thermodesulfovibrionales bacterium
CCAACGAGCTTGGGGTGTCAAAAGAATAGGTGTCAGGTCTTGACATGTGACATAATGTCGCTGGTAGGTTTTTCTATTTTCTTATCTTTCCCAATCTCCTCCCCCATCCTGGCGTATATCTTGCTGACTGCGCTGTAGTGAATACCTCCAAACAACTCTCCTATTTCTTTATTCCCGAGTCCTGAATAACATTTTATTGCGCCCTCTCTGTCCCGCCCAAATCTTGAAAGTATCCATGAGTATTCTATCCATTTCAATTCTTTGCCCATTATAACATAGCCGGAATAACTGTTCCACTTGTACTGCTCAGGCTTCTCCACAATCCTTGTCCTCACAGGATCGAGATGCACATACCTGCTTAAAGAAACCAGATACTCATCCTTGTCCACAACTTTTTAAGACTTTTTACGACTTCATCAGGTATAATCTACACCATAATTTATACCATGGAGGTAAGAGGCGATGTCACGCAGCGATAATATTAAGAAAGGACTGGAGAGGGCGCCGCACCGTGCACTACTTAAAGCGTGTGGAATAAAAGAGGCGGATATAAAAAGGCCGTTTATTGCGGTGGTTAACTCTTGGACAGAGATTGTCCCTGGACATATCCATCTGCAAGAATTGGCTCAGGCCGTAAAAGAGGGGATAAGAGAGGCAGGCGGCAGGCCTTTTGAATTCCATACCATTGCCGTCTGTGATGGGCTGGCAATGGGGCACAAGGGAATGAAGTATTCTCTGCCATCCAGGGATGTAATCGCTAATTCGATAGAGATAATGATCGAGGCACATGCCCTTGACGGGATGGTTCTTATGCCAGCCTGCGATGAGATCGTTCCCGGTCATTTAATGGCAGCCGGAAGGCTGAACATCCCTACTATAGTGCTTACCGGCGGCCCTATGTTGCCCGGTCAGTTTAAGGGCGAATCGGTGGATATAATAGATGTGTTTGAGGCCGTTGGCAGGGTCTCTAAAGGAGAGATGACAGAAGACGAATTAAGGGAATTAGAAGACTCTGCCTGTCCTGGGGCAGGGACATGTGCTGGGATGTTCAGTGCCAATACCCTTGCCTGTGGAGTTGAGGCGCTCGGAATGTCGTTGCCCGGCTGTGCCACCTCTCATGCCCTGGATCCTAAAAAGATGCAGATCGCAAAAGAGACCGGAAGGCAGATTATGGATTTAGTGAATATGAGCATAAAGGCAAGGGACGTAATGACTTATGAGGCATTTCAGAACTGGATAAAGGTCTCTTTAGCAGTGGCCGGTTCTACTAACGATGTCTTAGAGGTTCTGGCCATCGCAAAGGAGTGTGGTCTGGAGATACCCTTAAGGCTGTTTGATGACCTATCCAGGACTACGCCCCATATCTGTAATATGCGACCCGGCGGTTCTTACACACTTAAGGATCTGGATATGGCCGGCGGTATAGAAGGGGTGATGAAGAGCCTTGAGCCTTTGCTGAATCTAAGTTGTCTTACGGTTACAGGAAAGATAGCCGGTAAAAACATAAAAGGGGCAAGGATTGCAGATGACAAGGTGATTCGTCCTCTGGATAATCCTGTTCACCAGGCTGGCGGGCTGGCTATTCTGTACGGAAATTTGGCCCCAAATGGGGCAGTCGTAAAGCAGACCGCCGTGGTAAATAGCATGTTAAAATTTCGCGGTAGCGCAAGGATATTTGACTGCGAAGAAGACGCTTATCACGCAATACTTAAGGGGCAAATAAATAATGGCGATGTAGTAGTAATCCGCTATGAAGGGCCGAAAGGCGGCCCTGGTATGCGGGAGATGCTTGCGCCTACCTCAGCTATCTGTGGCATGGGACTGTCTGAATCAGTAGCCCTTATTACCGATGGCAGATTCTCTGGCGGCACTCGCGGGCCATGCATAGGTCATATATCGCCAGAGGCCGAGGAGGGAGGGCCCATAGCCCTCGTTGAGGAAGGAGATATTATATCCATAGACATCATTTCTCGCAAAATAGATATGGAGGTGAGGGAAGAAGAGGTTAACAGGCGCCGCCAGAAGTTGCATCGCAAAGAAAGAGAAATTAGCGGGTATCTGCTCCAGTACAAAGCAAACACCTCAACTTCGGATAAAGGTGCGAGTGTTGGCGGAAATGAACTTGAATTAAGAACCAAGAGCTAAAAATTACGAATTATGAACAAAGTAGCAGTGATAGGATTTGGGTTGACCGGAAGGGCAGTAGTCGATTTTCTCATGAAAGGGAAAGTGGACATCTCCGTATTTGATGAAAAGGGGAGTCTGGAGTCTGATGGTATGAAGATCCTCCAAAAAAAGGGGGTAAGATTTAATTTTGGTCCATTTAATTTTAGTGAGATTGCTAAGTCAAAGCTCATTGTAATGAGCCCGGGGATAAGTTCTTTTAAGTTTCCGGAGTTCAAGAGGCTTGACGGCTCAGGCAGAGAGGTCATCTCCGAGATTGAGCTGGCATTTAGATCTTTAAAGGGAAGGCTTATCTGCATCACCGGGACAAATGGCAAATCTACTACCACGGCTATGGTTCATCATATCCTGAGCGCTGCCGGAAAAAGGAGTTATCTCTTAGGCAACATCGGAATCCCCTTTATAAGGGATGTAGAAAATATAGGGGCCGATGAATATGCGGTGGTGGAGGTATCTTGCTTTCAACTCGAATATGTAAAGAGGTTTAAACCAGACTATATCATTTTGACCAATATAAGCGCAGACCACCTCGATAGGTATCCCTCGCTAGAGTCATATATCGAGACGAGAAAAAGGATTTTCGACAATATTACTCCTAGTGACAGGGTTATTTTAAACCTTGATAATCCAATAACCAAGCAATACTTCCCTAATCTGCCTACGGAGGATATCTGGTGGTTCTCCCGCCAATCAGAGGTCCAAAGGGGTGTCTTCCTTAAAGATAATGCCCTTGTGTTTCGCAGTGGCGAAAAAGAGATGCCTTTTTTGAATCTTGCAGACTTCCCTCTTTATGGGGTCCATAACATAGAAAACGCCATGGCTGCGTCCTTGCCTCCCTTATTAGAAGGAATAGAGGCAGGAATTATCCAGAGAGGTCTGAAGGATTTCAGGGGATTGAAACACCGGCTGGAGTTCGTAACTCACTTTGCCGGAGTAAATTTTATTAATGACTCCAAGGCTACCAATGTGGATGCCACAAAGAGTGCAATCATGTCTCTTAATTCTACCTCTAATAAGGCAGTAATAATAATGGGGGGAGCGGATAAGGGTGGAGATTTCTCTTCATTAATGGATGCCTTAGCTGACAGGGTTAAACTTATAGTCTTAATGGGGGAGGCGACCTCCAAAATTAGTGACCAGCTTAAAGGTGCGGCGCCGATAAAGAAGGTCGACAGTATGAACAGAGCGGTTAGGATAGCTTTTGAAGAGGCAATACCCGAAGGTGTAGTGATACTGTCACCGGGTTGCGCCAGCTTTGACATGTTTGATAGCTTTGAGGAGAGGGGAGAGATATTTAAGGAAGAGGTGAGTCGCCTGAAGAGGAGCTACGAGCTAAAAACTTAAGCACTCGATTAATAACTCAAGACCTTTACGTTATGAACGAAATACTAAAAAGACTTAAAGCAGGCGAGATTACGGTAGAAGAGGCAGAGAATCTGCTCGAAGAGGGTCACTTTGAGAGGTTCAGGCTGAAATTTGTGGATAAATTGGCGAGGTTGGATATTCACAGAAAAGAGAGGACCGGCATTCCGGAGGTTATTCTTGCCGAAGGCAAAGACCCCTCCCGTGCAGCCAGACTTATAATAGAATTGGCTAAAGAACAGGGCAGGGCAATAGCTACTCGTGTAAATTCTGCCTTGACTGAGAAGATAAAAGAATCTATATCCAGAGACCTGAGTGTTGATGTCTTCGATGAAGCCCGTATGATTATAGTAAAAAAGAAGGATTACCAAATATCTCTTACTGGAGGGAAAATCGGTCTGATCGCTGCTGGAACTGCTGACCTTCCGGTAGCAGAGGAGGCCCGTCTATTTGCCGAACAGATGGGTTGTGAGGTTTTGCATGCCTACGACGTGGGAATTGCCGGGGTGCACCGGGTACTCGAACCACTCCATGAAATGCTGACGATGGATGTAGATGTTATCATCGTGGTGGCAGGGATGGATGCCGTTTTACCAATTACAGTTAAGGGCATGGTGGGCTTGCCTGTTATAGGTGTGCCTACCTCGGTAGGATACGGAATAGGTGCTAAAGGCATTGCCCCACTGCTGACCATGCTTCAGTCCTGTTCACCCGGGCTGGCAGTAGTAAATATAGATAATGGATTCGGGGCCGCAGCATTAGCTGCCTTAATTGCTAACAGAGCGGCTAAATTTCGAGATAAAA
>JAJOKM010000134.1 GCA_021129835.1 Thermodesulfovibrionales bacterium
CAGGGGAGGGTGTCCGAAACATTTTTCTCTATCTGTCAGTCTTTTTTTAAAGGCTTTAGCTTTGGAGTTATGTTATTGCCACTCCTAAATCACCCCCACCCCCGCATCAAGTGCGGGGCAGGCTCTAACCCTCCCCCATCAAGGGGGAGGGAATATTATGCTGCCCACTTAAAACGTCGAAGAGCCGATAAGATGGGCGTGCGATAGAAACAGGAGGAACAATGATAATCACCAAAAAACGTGATTTTCAGAAATTGAGGGAGAACATAAAGGACTGTAAAAGCCTTTTTTTATTGGGATGTTCAGGGTGTGCAACACTCTGCGAAACAGGGGGGGAACAACAATTAATCGAGATGAAAGAGGAATTAGAGGCACTTGGCAAAGAGGTGACAGGCAAGTTTGTTGCCGAAACGGGCTGCCATGTGCTTGGGACAAAGACTGAGCTGAAGCCATTTAAGAATATCTTTGATAAAACAGAATGTATTGTTGTGATGTCCTGTGGGGCAGGCATTCAGACAGCGGTTAAGCTTTTTGAGGACAAGCCGGTATACCAGACAAATGACACTATCTTTCTCGGCAACATGGAGAGGCTGCAATTCTTTGATGAGAGATGCTCTCTCTGTGGAGAATGTATACTAGATAAGACAGGCGGGATATGTCCGATGACTGCATGCCCAAAGGGTATTCTAAACGGCCCTTGTGGTGGGTGCAAGGAGAGCAAGTGTGAGGTGAACCCTGATATTGAATGTGCATGGGTGCGGATTTATGAGAGGATGAAAAAACTGGGTAAGCTTCAGGAACTACGCGAGACTGTCATCGAGGCGAAGGATTGGTCAGTAAGTCTAAAGCCAAGAATACTTGTGGCGCGGGAGGCGAAGAAAAAGTGAGACTTAGAGACGCCTTGAATTCAGGAGAATTTGTGGTAACTGCCGAGGTCGGTCCCCCGAAGGGCACTAACATAATGGAGATGATCCATAATATCAAGCTCTTAAAGGGAGTGGTAACTGCACTGAATGTTACTGATAACCAATCCGCAGTGATGCGTATATGCTCTATGGCCGTCTGCAAAATAGCCATAGAACATGGAGTTGAACCAATACTTCAAGTAACATGCAGGGACAGAAACCGGATAGGAATTCAGTCAGACCTTCTCGGCGCTTATGTCATGGGGATAAAAAATGTCTTGTGTATGACAGGTGACCATGTCTCTATCGGGGATCATAAACAGGCAAAACCTGTTTATGATATAGAATCGGCTCAACTGCTCAAGATTGTTGACGCCATGAATAATGGGAGGGATATGGCTGGCAATGACTTAAAGGGCTCAACGGATTTTCTTCAGGGTGCAGTCGTAACTCCTGAGGCCGACCCACTTGAACCTCAACTCATGAAATTCGAAAAAAAGATAAGGGCAGGTGTAAAATTTTTTCAGACACAAGCAATCTATGATATAGCTAAGCTTAAGGAGTTTATGGAATACGCACGGGAATTTCCTGTAAAGATACTTGCAGGGATCGTTGTTTTAAAGAGTGCAGGGATGGCAAATTTTATGAACAACAATGTCCCCGGCATAAAGGTGCCTGGTGAACTTATAGATGAACTCAAGGATGCAGGAAAAGGGAAGGCGCTGGATGTCGGATTGGATATAGCGGCGAGGCATATCAAGCAACTGAAAGAAGAAAATATATGTGATGGTGTCCATATCATGGCAATTGGCATGGAAGACAGGGTACCAATAATAATGGAGAGGGCAGGGCTAAGGGCTGAGGACCGACTAACCTAAAATTAGAGTTTCTCTCGGCGAAGCATTGCCCGCTTTCCTAATATTTTTATGATCGATATATAATTGATTATACAATACTCTAAGGATACGGCAAGCGACCATGAAATACAAGCAGATAGATCTGAGTAGGCTTAAGACCTATTCCATAAAAGACAGAGGCAGCAAAGTCTCTGTAGAACAATTGGCTCTGCCCCATAAAGAGGGGGAGACTTTTAGGGAATTTATGGATAATCTCCCCCGTTTTCTTGCAGTAGAGGATTTAAAATCCATTGTGCAGGCTATTGTGAGGGCTCATGAAGACAACCGACCCATAATTGTCGGCATGGGCGCTCACCCTATAAAGGTCGGGCTGTCGCAGTTGATTATTGACCTTATGCAGCGAGGCATAATAACAGCAATTGCCACCAATGGTGCATGTATCGTGCATGACTTTGAGATAGCATTAATAGGGCAGACATCAGAAGATGTAGCTAAGGAGTTGTCTGCTGGCTCTTTCGGAATGGCTAAGGAAACAGGAGAGATGTTAAATAGTGCGATCAACACGGGTGTAAGGAATGGACATGGCATAGGTCGCTCTATCGGCGAGTTTATCGACTCCTCTGATCTGCCATTTAAAAGACTGAGCATATTCAGAGAGGCATACAGGCTTGATGTCCCTGCTTCAGTGCATGTGGCAATCGGCACTGATATAATACATATGCATCCTGAGGCAGATGGAAACCTTATTGGAGGAGGAAGTCTCAAGGATTTCAGGCTTTTCACTACTGTTGTTGCTGCCCTTGAAGGCGGTGTTTATATAAATCTGGGGTCGGCTGTTATTCTTCCAGAGGTCTTCCTGAAGTCTCTGACTATAGCCAGGAATCTCGGATATAAGGTCGAAGAGTTTACCACCATAAATATGGATTTCATTCAGCACTACAGACCCTGTGAAAATGTACTCCGTAGGCCAACGATGGTGAAAGGGCAATCCTTTGCCCTCACCGGACACCATGAAATAATGTTTCCGCTGCTTTGTGCAATGGTGATCGAGACGCTAAAAGAGACAGGGGGCTGATGGAGAGAATAACTAAAGAAACGGCACTGAAGCTCTTGAGAGATTCTGAACTCCTCGAACTTGGAGAAGTGGCAGATGGCATCAGAAAAAATCTCCATCCAGATGGCGTTGTAACCTTTATAGTTGACAGGAATATCAACTATACAAATATATGCATCAATAAATGTAAGTTCTGTGCCTTTTACAGGGATATAGACAGCCCAGAAGCATATTTGCTAACTAAGGATGAGATATTTAAAAAGATAGATGAGACCATCAGCTATGGTGGTACACAGATATTGCTTCAGGGAGGGCTGCATCCAGACCTGAACCTCGATTACTATATTGATCTCTTGAGATCAATAAAAGAGAGATATTCTATAAATATTCATGGTCTTTCCCCTCCTGAGATATGCTATATTGGTGAAAAAGATAACCTTACGATCAGAGAAACACTAATGATACTTAAAGATGCAGGATTAGGCTCAATCCCTGGAGGCGGCGCCGAAATACTTTCAGACAAGATAAGGGATGTCTTGAGCCCTCAAAAGATAAAATCATCTGTATGGCTCGATGTTATGAAAGAAGCTCATGAAATTGGCATGAGGACGACCGCAACTATGATGTTCGGAAGCATCGAAGGACCAGAAGATATAATATGGCATCTTGACTCTATAAGAGACCTTCAGGACAAGACAGGTGGATTCACAGCCTTTATTCCTTGGTCTTTCCAACCGGCAAATACTGAAATAAGTCAAGGGACAGAGGATAGAAAGATAATAAATCGAGCAATAGGTCACCCCCACCCTAACCCTCCCCTGTCAAGGGGGAGGGAATTAAGGAATATCATCAATAAACATTCCCCCTCCCCTGGTGGGAGGGGGTTAGGGGGAGGGGGAATGGACTCCTCAGCTTCTCTTAATCTTGCTACTGCGGTCGATTATCTCCGAGTGCTTGCTATCTCGAGAATTTATCTTGACAATATCAAAAACATTCAGGCATCATGGGTCACTCAGGGATTAAGACTTGCACAGGTCGCCCTTAGATTTGGCGCAAATGATTTTGGCTCTACCATGATTGAGGAAAATGTTGTCAAGGCAGCAGGCGTGAGCTATATGGTGTCCAAAGAAGATATAATACAGGCAATAAAAAGCGCTGGATTTAAGGCAGCACAGAGAGATACATATTATAATCGGTTCTTCTCCAAATTTAGTAGAGATTAGGTAGTGTAGGGCTTTATGCCCGTAAAAAAAGGTTGAAACAGGTTCACGGTTTACGGTTCACGGTTCACGGTTAGGATCAAACAGCAGGCTCCAGGTTCAAGGTTTCAAGTATGGTAGTGTAGGGCTTTATGCCCGTAAACCTATGAATCCCAGAATACCTAAGGAAATTCGTCTGGAGCGAGCTTTGTACCGCGACCCATAGAATGAATTTGATATTTAATTACGCCCATAAAGGGCTACACTACCCTGTGGGTAACT
>JAJOKM010000090.1 GCA_021129835.1 Thermodesulfovibrionales bacterium
GCCTTTTGTATAAAATATGCTCTAACCCCTTTCTGTAATATAGCAAGCTCCCCCCATCAAGGGGGAGGGAATTTAGGAGAAAAAATTGAACTCTTCGTTCTTTCTCATTTTAAGTGAGTATTTTCCCCTCTCTTGATGGGAGGGGTTAGGGGAGGGTGATATAAATATTTTTCAATAAAATAAGGAGGAGGGTAATATGCTCAGATGTCTTTTAAAGGCAAAGATACATATGGCAACTGTCACTGAATCAAACCTTGCATACGAAGGGAGTATCACTATCGATAAAGAGCTAATGGATATGGTACAAATGTTACCCTATGAAAGGGTTATGGTGAGCAACATGAATAATGGAGAAAGATTTGAGACTTATGTGATACCTGGCAAGCACGGTTGCCGGGAATTCTGTCTAAATGGTCCTACAGCAAGAAAGGGAGCGGCGGGTGATAGAATAATCATATTCTCCTATTGTCATGTAGAGGAACATGAGACGAAGGACTTCAAGCCTGAAATAACAAGGCTTGACGAAAATAACAATCCTATAGACTAAACCCGCATCCGCTCGTATTTATCTCTCAAAAATAGACTGCCTTTGATGATTATACGCCAAATATACGATAGACTCTATTTATTTTACGGTCCTCAGCAGTGGTGGCCTGGTGATAGTCCGTTTGAGATCGCTGTAGGAGCAATTCTTACACAAAACACCAACTGGTCAAATGTAGAAATGGCAATAAAAAATCTCAAGAGAGAGAAGGCGCTAAACGCAAAGACATTACACGATCTGCCTATTGAGAAACTCGCATCCATCATAAAACCCGCAGGCTATTTCAATGTAAAGGCCAGAAGATTAAAGGCATTTATAGAGTTTCTTGTTAACAACTACAACAGCAGCATGGAAGGAATGAAAGAAGAAGAGACTGATCCTCTCAGAGAAAACCTCTTAAATATTCATGGAATCGGACATGAGACGGCAGATTCCATTCTACTTTATGCCCTTGATAAGCCTGTCTTTGTGATTGATGTCTATACAAAAAGGGTCCTTTCAAGGCATGGCATAATGGACTATAATGTCAATTATGGAGAATATCAATATCTATTTCATCAGGAATTAGATAAAGATATTCACCTCTTCAACGAATATCATGCCTTGTTTGTAAAGACAGGAAAGGACTACTGCAGACCAAAATCTCGGTGTGAAAAATGTCCGTTGAAAGATATAGATAGCAAGTAGTTTGACTATATTGTACTGCACCCAGTAAAATTCATAAGCAAAAAGTAACTACTCAGGTTCACGGTTCACGGTTCGCGGTTTCAAGTTCTGAAAGGTTGTTAACCTTGAACCTGAATAGGCAAGTAAATATTATATTAGGAGGATATGCAAATGGACAAAGACTCAGAGGATGCATTATTAGAATCTTTAAAAGGATACAAAAAGGAGCTCAGGCCTGTGATAAACGCTACCCTCATGTGGGAGGGAGACTTTATCTTTACTGGGAAAACAGAACAAGGTTATGAAATGAGATACGATGCCCGCTCGCAACGAGGATGCAAGCCGATGGACACATTACTTTTGTCTCTTGTGTCGTGCATCGGTATTGATGTGATAATGATTTTACAAAAAATGAGGGTAAAAGTGGTAGACTTTAAAGCAGATATAAGTGGCGAGAGAGATTTAATCCCTCCTCAATGCTATAAAGCAATCGTCATAACCTTGCACCTCGCGGGTAAAGACCTGGATCCTAAAAAGGTTGAACGTGCGGTGTCTCTGTCGAAGAAAAAATACTGCGCTGTCTACCATACCTTGAAGAAAGATCTGGAGGTAAATGTTAAATACTTCCTCGAGGAAAAAGAACCGGTAGACATTATTAACGATTAGACTTGCGGAGTTCGTATCCGAAGGAAGATAAAATGATTTAGGGGGACCGGCAGAATGGCTGAAAACGACAAAGAGAGGCTTGAAGAATCTTTAAAGGGGTACAAGGAAAAAATCAGTCCTATAACAAGGGTTGCCCTCAGATGGGAAAGAGAACTGGTTTTTGTTGGCAGAACTGCTGAAGGATATGAGATAGAATTTGATGCCCGCGTTCAGTGGGGATGCAAACCCACTGATTCGTTCCTCCTGAGTCTTGCAGGGTGCATGGGAGTAGATGTCGTAGTGTTTTTGCAAAAAATGAAGGCCGAAATAGCAGACTTAAAAATTGATCTCATAGGGGAAAGGAACCCAACGCCTCCACAATATATTAAAGCGGTCGAGATGACTCTACATATCGCAGGCAAAAATCTAACTACTAAAAAGGTTGATCGCGCCATATCCCTGTCTCATGAAAAGTACTGTTCGGTCTATAACTCACTCAGAAAAGATATGGATGTAAAAGTAAAATATTCCCTTGAAGAAAAAGAACCCATGGAAAGGATTGGTGATTGAGATCAATAGGGGTTATAGCCTCAACAGAGATAGAAGTTGATCTGATCATAGAACAATCGGCCGAAAAAAAGAAATTCCTCATCCAAAAAAAGACTTTCTACGCTGGTATATTGCAAAGTGTTCCTGTAATAATTTGTATATGCGGTGTTGGCAAAGTCAATGCATCTCATGGAACAACCCTCCTTTTGGAGAAATTTGCCCCTGCTATTGTTAATATTATAGGTATAGCTGGGGCTTATCCATCTTCGGGATTAAAGATTGGAGATGTTGTCATCGCAGACAGAGAGATATATGGCGATGAAGGCTTGATGCTTAAAAATGGCCTTCGTATAATGAATGAAATATACAAAGACAGTAATGACCCTGAATTAAGATTTAGTAGCGAATTCCAGATGACTATACCAAATAGCCTCATGAATATTATTTCTGATCCTCAATCTCTAATTTCTGCCCCCGAATTCTCAGTAAGTAGAGGGAGTTTCGTTACGGTCTCTGCATGCACCGGCACATTAGCAACTGGCAAAGAGATGGAGAAGAGATTCGGAGCAATCTGCGAAAACATGGAAGGCGCTGCTGTTGCTCATATATGCAACCTGTCAGAAATTCCAGCAATAGAGATGAGGGGAATAAGTAATATCATTGAAGATCGTACAGCATCTCCTCTTGATAAGGCTAAAATTACAAAGGCATCGAGAAATATTCAGACATTCTTTTTATCGGCATTAAAATTTATGGCCCTGCCTGCTCACTCTCAGAAGACAGGCGACCAGAACAGGCAGGTAAAAGATCATTAATTGTCAAGATACTATAGACAGGATATCCTGTTGCCTCGATATTCTGTCTGCCGTTTTGCTCACAGCGATCAACTAATATAATTACGGCGGCAATATTTAGTCCATGCCTTACGGCTGCTTCTATGGCCTTAATGACCGATATTCCCGTTGTAACAATATCTTCGACAATAATAACATTATCCCCTTCCTCTACATTCCCTTCGATCTGCGACATAAGCCCATGCTGCTTTGGCTCTTTCCTCACCACAAAAGCCTCTAAGGGATTATTAGAACCATAAGAATGCATGGCGACTGCCATTGCAACAGAATCTGCTCCCATTGTTAGCCCCCCGATTGCGGAGACACTTAAGCCTATCTCTTTCGCCTTTTCAAAGACGACTCTGCCTACCAAGTATAATCCCTCAGGAGATTGAGTAGTTCGTTTAAGGTCTAAATAAAAGTGGCTATATGCACCAGAAGATAGCCTGAATGGTTTTTCGCTATACCTTAAAGAGCGATTTTTAATCAAATTTATCAGTCTATCTTTATGAGTCACTCTTTTTTGTCAGAGGCGTGAGCGAGAGAACACTGAGCTGATATGCACTGCGACATATTCTTAGCAAGCGAAAGCATTAGCAAAATTCCTCTTTGAACATCACGGTCTCTCATAGCAGAAATAATCTTCCCCATTCCCGGTTTAACAGGTCTTTCGATGAAGTCACACATAGTTTTAACGACACAACTCTGCATCCCTTTGATCATTATGTCCATCTCTTTTTTCAGCATATTTTCGAGTGTAAAATCGAGTGTTCCGCTTTTGTCAAACTCACTCAAAAAACCTAAAAGTTTATTAAATGTATCTATATTTTCCCCTGTCTTTTGCAAAACCTCAAGAAGCTCATCCTTTTCAAAGGATTCCCTAAGCATGTTTACAGTAGGATTTACATCCTTCAGGATCTTCTCCATGG
>JAJOKM010000060.1 GCA_021129835.1 Thermodesulfovibrionales bacterium
TCATGTTTACACTTACCTATAGCGCTATTTTTCTGAGGGCCATAACCTTTCCAGTCTTCCACAAACACACGGCAGCCAAATTCTTTGGCAATTTCCACCGTTTTATCAGTGCTTTTAGAATCAACTACTACTGTCTCGTCAGCAAAAGAGACGCTCCTTAGGCAATCAGGTAGCCTTTCTTCTTCATTTTTGGTGATAACGGCAATGGAAAGAGGTACCTTAGGCATCATTATATTTAGTTCGTAGTCCCATTGTCAGAGCAAACAGCTTTCCTGTTGACCATGAGAGAATTTGCGTATCAGTAAAGCTCCCAATAATGAGCACAAGTCCGTATGATAAAATGGCAAAACCAGCAATATTGTTGCGATCCTGCCAACCTTTCTTCAGAAATACTGCCAAGAGCCAGACAAAAGATACCAACCCCACTATCCCAAAATTGGCAGCCATGTATAAAAAGCTATTATGTGGCTGGCTAAATTGGAGGTCGGGTGGGAGATTTGGGTGCCTGTGTTCCTCCATGGCCATCTGGTATCCTCCAGTGCCGGCACCGATAATAGGATTTTCCAAAAAAATCTTTACTGCTCCTTCCCACATATGCAGCCGCAGCCCAACAGAAGTATGTGGATATCCCTGATAATATAGCACAATATCATTTATTGCTTGTTCAAAGCGGTGCTGAACTGATGGGGATAGTGACAATATTCCTATAGCTAATACAGCTACAATGGCGATCTTAACAAAATGTTTCTGCCCGAGACAGTTGTAAATAATCAAGGGTGACAGTAAGGCAAAGGCAAGATGTCCTATGCGCCCAGTGCCCACAAAAATAGTAGAGAAGAAAAGAAGCATCAAGGAGAATAAAAACACTTTCGATGTTGCCTTGTCGGCTTTTAAGAAATAAAAAGATGCCACCAATATTCCAAAAACTAACAAGAGAGAATTGGTTATTGATCTTCTAAAAATTGTAGGCGCCCATTCCGGCATAGAGACAAGACCGGAAAATTGTAATAAGGAAAAGACCGAAACGAGCGAAAGACTGACAAGAAATGCGCTGAGCAGTGCTGTTGCTGAATGTCTCGAGAGGCATAACGAGGCAATAGCAAAGGCATAAAGCCAATAGTAGCTTTTTCTGGCAAAATCAAGCCCCATGGCAATGTCCTCTGTCCAGAGGAGTCCTATCCAGGGCAGTAGCATAAAGACAATCACTGGCGCTGTCCATGGCTGATTAAGCCACAGACGCCTATCCTTTATAAATTTGCCAGAAAATAGCCATATACTTACCGATAAAATACCGGCTATAATTGCCGGAGTAGTTGCGGTAGGTATAAAAAAGAAGAGAGAACATAAACTCCAGAGCAGGAGCTTGTCTGCCCAGTCAGTGGTTTTTTGTGATCCTACTGGTGGGATGTCTGCTATGGTATGCTGTTTTGCTGTCATTGCGGGCAGGCTCCGACTCTCGGGCATAATACTAATTTCATAGTATAGTCCTAATATCGTACTCCAGATCAGATTATGGTGCCGAAGGCGGGATTCGAACCCGCACGGTCTATTGACCACTAGACCCTGAACCTAGCGCGTCTGCCAGTTCCGCCACTTCGGCTGATATTGCGAAAAGATAGGCAAGCAAGAATCACCCCCTCTTACTTAGCCTCTCGGTCTTTATGCCTCTTCAACTACTTTTGATAATCTTTTCAGCGCCTTTTCATGTCCGACTATCTCCATCACCTCGAAAATTCCGGGGCTTACGGTATTTCCGGTTATGGCGACCCTTGCTGGCTGGGCTATATCGCCAAGTTTTATGTTATGTTTTTCTGCCATTGATATGAACACCTTCTCTATCTCGGCCGCTGTAAAGAGAGCAAGGCCCGATAGCCTCTCTTTCAGTTCAGCGAGGCGATCCATGTCCCTGCTCAGAAATTTCTTCTTTGCCTCTTGATCAATTTCTACATAGTCAAGCAGGTAATACCTTAATGAATCGGCAAGCTCTATTAATGTCCGGCTCCTTTCCTGCAGGGATTCAATGGCCTTTGAGAGCCATTCCATGTCCAGTCTCTCACCCTCAGAAACGATCCCCTTTCTCACCAAAAAAGGCATTACCATTTCTGCAAGGACTCTCGATTCTGATTTATTAATGTATTGGCTATTAAGCCATAAAAGCTTTTCGGGATTAAAGACTGCGGCTGATTTTCCGACGGCCCCGAGTGAAAAATATCTAATCAGCTCTTTCTTTGTAAACACCTCCTGATCTCCATGCGACCAGCCAAGCCTGACAAGATAGTTAGCAAGGGCATCAGGAAGATACCCCATCTCTTTATATGCCATAACGGATACAGACCCGTGCCTTTTACTCAGTCTTGCCTTGTCTGCTCCAAGTATCATAGGTATATGGGCAAAGACAGGGATTTCCCGCCCCAATGCCTTGTAAATGTGTATCTGCTTTGGGGTGTTATTGAGATGGTCGTCCCCTCTTATGACATGGGTTATCTCCATATCGATGTCATCGACAACGACCACAAAATTGTAAGTTGGCGCGCCATCAGATCGCAGTATAATGAAGTCTTCTAACTGATTGTTCTCAAATATCACACTTCCTTTTATGAGATCATCGACTACTATCTGGCCTTCTTGCGGCATCTTAAATCTGACTGTTGCAGGTTTGCCCTGTATTGGCTCTGCGATTGTCCTGCAGCTGCCACTATATTTTGGCGGTTTTCCTTGAGAGAGGGCATCCTGTCTCCTTTGGTCTAATTCTTCGGGCGTACAATAACAGGGGTATGCCTTTCCCTTCTTTAGTAATTCTTCGACATAGCTTTTGTATATGCTGAATCGGTCTGTCTGCCGGTAAGGGCCTTCGTCCCAGTTAAGCTCCAGCCACTCCATGCTATCTATAATGGCATCGATGTATTCCTCTGTTGAGCGGCTGCTGTCTGTATCTTCTACTCTAAGTATAAATTCTCCCTGATGATGCCTCGCAAATAACCAGTTAAACAGCGCTGTCCTTGCGCCTCCAATATGGAGATACCCAGTTGGACTTGGCGCAAACCTTACTCTCACTTTGTTATTCAATGAACATGAATCTTTGTGACTTGCCACAGTTAAACTACCTCTTGATAATTTTTGATATGTGCTACTTTATTTCTGTCTGTATTCTTTCGCTATTTTGTCTAAAATCCCGTTAATAAAAGAGGCGGATTCTAAAGTTGAATACTTCTTAGCAATTTCGATGGCCTCATTTATAATTACAGCAGCAGGAATGTCCTTTCGAAATAACAATTCACAGGTAGTAAATCTCAGGATGTTTCTGTCAACGCTTGCCATCCTCGAAAGACTCCATTTTTCTGCCACTTCCTGAATTATGGAATCTATCTCTCTGAGCCTCTTAATAGTTTCTGAGACTATATTTTCTGTAAATGCCTTTATATCAGGGTCTTTTTCACCTGTATCTGACCAGAAAATTTCGAGGTCAGCTCTAAGTCCTGATATGTTATCCTCTTTCTTGCTATCATCAGTAGAGACATTTATAAAATCACTTCTATACAAAAATTGGAGGACATATTCCCGAGCATTTCTCCGTTTCATACCGATTTAAAGCCTTTTCAGCACCTGTGCCATTTCTATGGCTGTAATGGCAGCATCCCACCCTTTATTGCCAGCCTTGCTGCCGGCCCTCTCGATTGCCTGCTCTATAGTGTCTGCTGTTATTACACCAAAGGCGATGGGAAACCCCGTCTCTAAGGATGCTGATGCTATGCCTTTTGAAACCTCTGCCGCAACATATTCAAAGTGCGGAGTTGCACCCCTTATAACAGTTCCAAGACATATAACTGCATTATAAACACCCTTTAAGGCCATCTTCTTTGCTGCGAGGGGAATCTCAAAAGAGCCAGGCACCTTTACTATTTCTATATCGTCCATCTTCGCACCATGTCTTATGAGTGCATCTATTGCTCCTTCAAGCAGTCTTGATGTTATAAAGTCATTAAACCTACTGGCAACGATACCAAATCTAAGACCATCTGCCCGAAGTTCTCCTTCTATAACTTTCATCCCATCTCCTCCTGGTTGTGTAATTTTATGAAACCTACATCTGCTTTCAGCATACAAAAGGGCATGAAAATGTCATTGCGAGCCCGAAGGGCGTGGCAATCCCGCCCA
>JAJOKM010000130.1 GCA_021129835.1 Thermodesulfovibrionales bacterium
TGCCTTTTTGTGTGCTGAAAGCAGATGGCGGTTTCTTTTAAAGTAATCCGTGTAATCTGCCTGTTAATCTGTGTAATTTAAGGTGGACCCATTTGTTTTGACAAATGGGTCCACCTTATGGTGTATTATACCAGGGGATAAGCAATGAAAAACAGTGAAGAAAGAGTGTCCGAGGCGCCTTATAAAAGGTTTGCCTTTAATATGCCCGAATTTAGTGGTTCTCTTGCTGACCTGGGAACTTTACTCCCACTGGCCATAGGCATGATTGTTGTGATTGGGTTAGATCCCACTGGTGTCTTCTTTATGGTGGGGGCAGTTTATCTGCTTTGTGGGTTGTATTATGGTGTTACTATGCCCGTACAGCCCATGAAGATGATCGGGGCTTATGCTATAGCTATGGGATTTGCAGCAGGCACAGTTGCAGCTTCAGGACTTCTTATAGGACTTTTTATGCTATTCATTGGGGTTACCGGAGCAATTCAGTTTGTAGGCAAGTATATACCCACATCGGTAATCAGAGGAATTCAGGGCACAGTGGGTGTACTTTTGGCTGCCGAGGGCATTAAGTTTATTCTCGGCGCCACTAGGTTTCAGGAAGTAATGGTCGAACCACACCTGATACTACAAGCTATCGGCCCTATACCTATCAGCTTAATTCTGGGTGTTATTGCTGTCGGCATCGTCTTTCTGCTTCTTGAAAACAAAAGAATACCCGCTGCACTGGTCGTAATTGTCGGAGGGATGCTAGTGGGAGCCTTTATGGGCACTCACGAAGGTATGGATAAAATAGAGCTCTTTCACCTTCCCCAGATCTTGCCACTCGGAATGCCCAGCCTGGATATGATGGTCGTTGCGCTTACGGCGTTAACGCTTCCTCAGATCCCATTAACTATCGGAAACGCTGTTATTGCCTCTACAGACATGGCCAAGAGATATTTTGGTGACAACGCTAAAAGGGTCAATTACAAGTCTATTTCGATATCGATGGGACTCGGAAATATTGCTGCTTTCACTGTCGGCGGCATGCCAATGTGTCATGGGGCAGGAGGATTGGCGGCACACTACCGATTCGGATCAAGGACCGCCGGAACAAATGTGATCATCGGCGCCATCTTTTTAGTGTTGGCTCTTTTATTTGGTGAGCATGCCCTGGCGATACTTTATCTGCTACCTTTTTCGTTTCTCGGCGCACTGCTCATATTTGCAGGCGTCGAGTTGGCGCTCATGATCTTGGATGTGAAGAAGCGAACAGATTTATTTGTGGCGTTGACCATGATCGCAACAACACTGGCCACGAATTTGGCCATAGCGTTCGCAGTCGGATTGATCCTTGCCTACGCCTTCAAAACCGAGAAGTTTAAAATTTAAGCCCTTCTTCAAGTTCAGAGGTAGAGGGAGATTATCGCTAAATATCTATTCGTAACTACCACCCTCAAGCACTTGTCCGCCTCTTTACAAACTCTATCTCTTCCTCCTTTGTATCGAGCCTCTTCATTAATTTTTCATTAAGTATCTTCGTTAATATCTCTGAATATGACGGTCCAGGAGGGATGCCGAGTCCCTTTAGGTCATCTCCTTTAATGAGTGGTTTGGTATTTCTCAGTTCTAAAAGAAAATGAGATATGGCCTTCTTTATTTCATTGTCCTGAGTCACGGCCATACCGAAGAGAACGACTTCTATATCTTGACCTTTCAGCGAATAATATATTTCAACTGGATTATCTGGTTGGAGCTTTAATATATTACCTGTATTCTGTAGCCCTTTAATTATTCTCTCCTGCAGTCTTAGTGGGACATTAAGCCTCTTCAGGGCAGATTCTTTTTCTTCTCTGTTCAATCTGTAAAGGATCGCCATTATATAAATCATCCCTTTGTCGTATTCTTCATCCAAAAAGAGTAGTTCAAACCACGATATAGTCTCATAAACCGATTGTAAGAGAGACTCAAGGGCAGAAAAAGAGGTGAGTGTTGTATGTATAATCTGCAGTAGCTTATAATCTCCAAGTCTTTTTAATGCCTTAATGGGGTTAGTTTCATCGAAAATGAGCGACAGTTCATCATAAATTCTCGTCCCGGTGAGTTTTTCGAAGATACCCATCCTGACGGCCAGTTTTATCAGGTTTTCGGTATGTTTTGTCAGTTTAAAGCCGAACCTTTCTGAAAATCTTATCGCCCTGAACGCCCTTGTTGGGTCTTCAACAAAAGCGAGATTATGCAAAACTCTGATGATTCTGTCCCTCAAATCTCTATGTCCACCAAAAAAATCTATTAATTGACCAAAATTCTTCTTACTAAGTTTTACTGCCAGGGCGTTTATGGTGAAATCCCGCCTGTAGAGGTCCTTCTTTATGGATGATATCTCTACTTTTGGCAATGAAGCAGGAGACTCGTAATATTCTGTCCTTGCCGTGGCGACATCCAGCTTGAAGGAGTCTTTTATAATCCGGGCAGTACCAAACCCTTGGTGAACAATAACCCTTGCGCCTATCTTCTCTCCCAATTTCCTTGCAAAGGCAATTCCATCCCCCTCAACCACAACATCGATATCCAGATTTTCTGTCCCCATTAACATGTCCCTTACGCAGCCACCAACAAGGTAAGAGCCAAATCCAATCTCCTCAGCTACTGTCCCGGCCATCCTAAGGAATTCATATATATGTGCCGGCAATCTCTCCATGAGGATCTTAGAAATGTTTCTTTCTGTCCCAAAAGTAGCATCTACCGGCAATCCCCTTGTAGAAACCTTGCTCTTTCTTAAGAAATCCTCATACATTACCCTCAATATATCGGTTCTCGTTATGGCGCCTATTATCCGGTCACCATCCACCACAGAAACAAATCTCTGATTCTGCTCTATCATTGAAGCCTCGATATCCGATATAGGGGTATCAGGCGACGCAGTAATGACATCGATAGTCGCAAAGTCCAGACAACTGCTCTTTCCAAAACCATGAAATAATGCCTTCTCTACGACCTCTCTGGATATAACCCCGATAAATTTATCTTTTTCGACTACAGGGAGCACATTCACGCCGTATCTTGTCATCATGCCTGTTGCCTCTTTAATTTCTCTGTTGGATGGAATTACGATGACAGGCCTTGTCATAACATCCACGGCAACTTTCAGTGGCTTTACATGTCTTTTAAAGGACTCGATCAGCTTCTCATCAAGTATCTCAAAGGGGGTATCCTTTATGGTTGCAGATGCCGCAGAAGGATGACCACCACCTCCAAACTCGGATAAGACCTGAGAGACATCCAGTTCAACTACCTTGCTCCTTGCAACTATCAGAATCTTGTCAGCCATCGCGATCAATAAGATAACGACATCTGTATCTTTCATATCCATGATCTTATGGGCGAGGTATGACGCATCACCAAAACCTTCCATCGCGCCTTTGCCTATCTTTACCCTTACACTATGTATAACTACTTCCCTAAGTGATTGCACAATCTCATTCAGGAGTGCAAGCTCCTCCATGCTTAGTTCTACCTTTAAAAACCTCGAGACTATATTCAGGTTTGCCCCTCTTTTTAGCAGATATGCGACTGCCATAAGGTCATCTGAGGTCGTAGAGGTATAAGTCAAAGAGCCTGTCTCTTCGTATATTCCGAGACAGAGTATGGTAGCCTCAAGCGGTGTTATCAATATCTTTTTTTTCTGAAATATCTCTGCGAATATCGTGGATGCCGCACCTACACCTTTTATTATCTCAAGCTCGCCCTTTATATCATTGCCGGTAGATGGATGGTGGTCATAAATATGCATCCTGACTTCAGGCCTCGTTAAAAGTTCCTTAAATCTCCCTATTCTGTCAGGATGTCTTGTGTCAACTATGATAAGCCTTTTTATCTGATCTAAAGAGATATCCTTAAATCTCTTTAGATCAACTGGATGGAATGTATCAACAAAATCCCTCACCTTTTTCCCTATAGAGCCAGGGAATACGATTACTGCATTGGGATATAATCGCTTTGCAGCAACAACAGAGGCAAAGGCATCAAAGTCGGCATTTGTATGTGAAGTAATAACATCCATAAAGTTTTAGGATAACATATTATGC
>JAJOKM010000034.1 GCA_021129835.1 Thermodesulfovibrionales bacterium
GTATACTGAAATATCGAAGAAAGGGAATAAGGTGGTGAATTTTAATCATCTAAGAACGGAGAGGTTTATTGAATAACGCTTCGCAGTCACTAGGCGTTTCGCGCGCCGCTGATGCCAAATATTGGGCGCATGAATACGGAGGTGAAATATGGCGAGAAAAAAGAAAGATGGCAAAGATGGCAAAGATGGCAAAGATATCGAGCAGTACGATCATGCGGGCAAGAAACGGCTGAACAATCCGCCGGTAGGATTGGTGTCTGAAAACACAGAACCTTGCGAGGACATCAAGAAGACGTACGGATATGACCCGCATCTTGATCCACAACTGCAGTGGGCGGGCAAGGCAGAGCATACCTCTTTTGAAGTGCCGACCCGGAGCCTGCATGTGCATGAACGGATCGATCCGAAAACGATTATTAATGCGGTACAAAAAGAAGAGACTGGACAGGTTCAGATGTCGATTTTTGAATCAGAGAAAAGGCCACTGCGGGAAGCCGTTGAATTTTACAAGCACAAGGAAGGCTGGAGCAACCGGCTGATTGCCGGGGATTCACTGCTGGTGATGAACTCGCTGCTCGAAAAAGAGGGCATGCCCGGCAAGGTGCAGATGATCTATATTGACCCGCCTTATGGTATAAAATACGGCTCTAATTTCCAGCCTTTTGTGAACAAGCGGGATGTAACAGACCGCAAGGACGAAGACCTGACCGCAGAGCCGGAGATGATTAAAGCCTTCCGCGACACATGGGAGCTGGGGATTCATTCTTACTTGAGTTATTTGAAGGACAGGTTGCTGCTTGCAAGGGAACCTGCTGAATGAAAGCGGGAGCGTCTTTGTGCAGATTTCGGATGAGAATGTGCATCTGGTAAGGTGCTTGATGGATGAGGTGTTTGGGAAGCGGAATTTCTGTCGTTTAATCACTTTCAAGAAGACAACCGGACAAGCTTCAGACTTGGTGGCATCTGTCCATGATTACATCCTTTGGTATTCAAAAGATCGCTCAAGGTTGAAATCACGCCCAGTGCTACGGGAGCGCCCGTCCGTTACGCTTGAAGGGTCTTATACATGGGTTGAACTACCTGACGGAAGAACACGTCGCCTTAATGCGAGGGATCGAGAAGATCCAAGCAGTCTATCGGATTGTCGTCATTTCATGACAGCTAGTCTCGTGTCTGCCGGCGCAAGCCAGGAAGGATCAAGGCCTTTTGAGTTTGATGGTGTAATCTATCATCCTGCTCCTGGCACTCACTGGAAAACCCATAGAGATGGCTTGAGACAGCTATCACAGCGGGGTCGGTTGGTTGCTGTGGGCAAAACGCTCGCGTACAAACGTTATGCAGACGACTATCCAGTTGTGGGGCTGGATTGTGTCTGGGATGACACACTTCAAAGTACATTTGCCGTTGAAAATATCTACGTCGTACAGACCACGACAAAGGTTATTCAACGCTGCATCCTCATGACCACCGACCCTGGCGATCTTGTCTTTGATCCCACCTGCGGCAGCGGCACCACCGCCTACGTTGCCGAACAGTGGGGCCGGCGCTGGATCACCTGCGATACTTCCCGCGTGGCGCTTACCCTGGCCAAGCAGCGGCTGATGACCGCCAATTTCGATTATTACCAGCTTGCCCACCCGCATGAAGGCGTGGGCAGTGGGTTTGTGTATAAGACCGTACCGCACATTACGCTTAAATCCATCGCCAACAACGAGCCGCCTAAAGAGGAAACTCTCTATGACCAGCCCAAAGTTGACCGGAAGAAAACCCGGATCACCGGGCCGTTCACGGCTGAGGCCGTGCCCGCTCCAGCGGTGAGACCGTTGGAGCAGTTGTTAGTTGACAGTTTTCAGTTTTCAGAAAAAGAAGTGGTTGATGCAGGCACTAAAAACTCAAAACTGACTACTGGAAACTACTTCGCCGCGGCAGCGGCAAGAAGCGGTGAAACCCTGCGCCAGTCACAGTGGCGAGATGAACTTCTAAAAGCAGGGGTGCGCGCCAAAGGCGGCAGGAAACTGGAGTTCACCCGGATAGAACCGATGAGCGGCACCCGTTGGATACAAGCCGAAGGCGAACTAAAAACTAAAAACTCACAACTAAAAACTTTTATTGTATTCGGGCCTGAGCATGCGCCGTCGGAACAGCGGATGATGGAAAACGCCTGGCAGGAGGCAAGGCCGTTCAAACCGGACATCCTCCTCTTTTGCGCCTTCCAGTTTGATGATGAGGCAGCCAAGGATATTGACGAGCTGAAACCCGAAATCGCCGGAATGCAGCTTTTGAAAGTGCAGATGAACGCTGACCTGTTCACCGATGACTTAAAGAAAAAACGCTCCGGCAATGACAGCTTTTGGCTCATCGGCCAACCGGATGTTTCAGTTGATAGTTTTCAGTTTTTAGTTTTTAGTAAAAAAAATAGGAGGGTCTTATGATATCTTCAAGGAGTTATCAGGACTTAATAGTCTGGCAGAAATCAGTCAGCTTGGTGAGCAGGATTTACTCTTTTACACAATTCTTTCCCATGGAAGAGCAGTTTGGCATTACCTCGCAGATACGGAGGGCTGGGACCTCTATCCCGGCAAATATAGCAGAAGGACAGGCTCGGCGAGGAAAGAAGGAATTCCTGCAATTTCTTTCGATAGCGCAGGGTTCGTTGGCAGAGGTAGAGACTTTTATCATCATCTCAAAGAATTTGGAATACTTAACCGAAGCCAACTCAGAAAAGTTGCTGACCGATTGCGAGGAAACAGCAAAATTGCTGGCAGGCTTAAAGAAATCGCTACAGAACTGAAGGTGCCTTTTTCTAAAAACTCAAAACTAACCACTAAAAACTACTTCCAGGTGGAAGTGCTTGGATTTGATTATTACAACCCTAAAACCGGCAACGTGGATTCCGGCGGCAAGGGGAATATCGCCATGTGGCTTCTGGATACTAACTATGACGACCGCAGCCTGTTTCCGCCCCAGGTATTCTTTCCAATGGCCGGAGAGAAAGACGGCTGGAGCAGACTGACAAGGAATCTGAAAGCCGAAATTGACGACGAAAAGATTGAGGCCTTTAAAGGTACGGTTTCGCTTCCTTTTGAAAAGGGCGCCAACGCTAAAATCGCAGTGAAAATCATAGACGACCGGGGCATTGAAAGCCTGCGGGTGATATCTCTAAACAGTTGACAGTTGACAGTTTTTAGTTTTTAGAAAAAGAAAGTAGGGATCAATGCTGAAACTAAAAACTAAAAACTAAAAACTAATAACTGTCACGGAGGTGTATCATGTTCAAACTCACGGATTATATTTCCAAATCGGCGCTGGAAACATTCTGCCAAAAGAATCATATAACCAAGATGTCTCTTTTCGGTTCCGCTCTGCATGATGAATTAAAGCAAGGTAGCGATATTGACATTCTTGTGGAGTTTGACAAAAACCATATGCCAGGTTTGTTTGATATTGCCGGAATGGAAATTGAGTTGGCGGAGATGTTCGGCAGAAAAGTCGACCTGCGCACACCTGCTGAACTTAGCCGGTATTTTAGAGATGATGTCCTGAAAAAAGCGAGGGTGGAATATGCAATCTAAAGATAAAATCCGCCTGCGGCATATTCTTGATGAAGCTGCTGACGCCTGTCATTACGTAAAAGATATTACACTTGATGAATTTGCTGAAGACGGCAAAACCGTCCGGGCTGTTATACGCTCAATAGACGTTATCGGCGAAGCAGCCTCGAAAATATCCATTGAATTCCGCAAAGAACATCCGGATGTTCCCTGGCAAGAAAATAATCGGAATGCGCAACCGCTTGATACATGTTTATTTTGATATTGACTGCAATATCATCTGGCAGACAGTTAAAGAAAACCTGCCGCCATTAATTAAACAATTGCAATCAATTTTGGATAGTTATTACCTGAATCCGTGAATTAAGTACATGAAAATACTATGAAAATAGAGCGAAATAGTGTATAATAAAGGTATGAGCAGATAATTAAAGCTCAAA
>JAJOKM010000102.1:0-3760 GCA_021129835.1 Thermodesulfovibrionales bacterium
CCTTAAGATTCCAGCTTTCCACTGTTTCCCGAAGCACTTCAATGAAAACGCCATAATCAGCAGGAGACAGGAAAATATCTTCTCTTCTCCTGCCCCGGTTCATAACATGATACCAGGCTCCCGGATATTCTATGCGTAATGGTCTGGACATGACCGAAATAATATTACCCAATCGGATAAAAGTCAACAGCAGACTTGACCCCTTTTCGACCCCTTTTCTTCAGTGACTGGCTAGGCCGTTATCAGTTCCAAATTTTGTTTCGTGGCAAGGGGCAGTCGTAAAAGAGCAAAATAGTCGGCGGGATATAGATAATCCTCTCCAGATTCATCTATGACCCTTATCTGGTGATGTGTCTCAGCCACTGTGTCAGACAAAACTTCGTACACTTTTCTGATCTCCAATGATGCTTCGTAGCCACGATTATCGATACACAGCATAAAATGTTTTTTCATCGCTCTCTCCTCTGCAAATATTTCTTAATCTTCAATTCTTTTTTCCCTATACCATGTCCAAGGACTTTATAAATATTTGTCAATTCCATCTTTACAAAAATAATCATCTTCTTTTTGAACTCTTTCCAAAAGTGCAATGTTTCTTTTAAGGCTGTTTCTTGAATAAGGGGCATGATAGAGGTGATAGCAGCATGCGCTGAATTTTATATCCTTTCTGTTTAAGCCATACTTGTAAAACCTTACTACCAATTCAGAGTCCTCCTTGCCCCACCCCTCAAAGTCTTCGTTAAATCCATTTACGGCAATAAAGTCCTCTTTAAAGAAGCTCATATTACAACTTCTAATGCCTTTTAGTTTCTGAGACACCCTGATTAAAGGCACGGGGAGATGAAGCGCATTTAAAATATTGTTTGCCTGCCCTTTAATTGAAAATTTTAATAACCTTAGCAAAGAGATGTCTCTGAAAGTGAAATCCTCCGAGATATGTGAGCCAAGCAAGACCCTGTGTCCCTGAATAAAGCATCCTTCCTCTGCATGTCTGAGGTGGTCTTTAACTAAGGCAGGAGACGGAATGGAGTCGTCATCGCAGATTATCAGATATCGCCCTGAACTTTTTGCAACCGCCTTGTTTCTTATGCGGGCTGCCCTGAATCCCTTATCCTCATGCCAGATGTGAAGGATGCGAACTTTTGAGTTTTTCTGTATCTCTTTTATCATCTCGGCCGTATCGTTAGTAGAGCCATCATCAGCAATAATTATCTCATCAGGCCATCTATTCTG
The DNA here is from genome assembly GCA_021129835.1 of Thermodesulfovibrionales bacterium. Classification (GTDB taxonomy): domain Bacteria; phylum Nitrospirota; class Thermodesulfovibrionia; order Thermodesulfovibrionales; family Dissulfurispiraceae; genus JAJOKM01. Next base: position 1,234 of record JAJOKM010000102.1, read on the forward strand.
GTGAAGGTATCCTTCTATAGTCTTTTTCAAATAATCAGACCGGTTATAAGTGCTTATTATAATTGAGATGTTCATTAGTGGAAACTCCGCGCACCGTTTTGGTATTGTATCAGTATATAATACTGAGGCAATTTTTTCATCAGGCAGAATTGACAAACTCGTAAAAGAGCGTCATTCCCGTTTGTCGGGAATCCTTCTTAACGACGGGGAACGATTGCCGAATCCCCGACAAGGCGGGGATTCGGCTCTGCCGGCGAGGCGGCAGAGATGGAGAGCATGTTCATGTCATTTATCGGCAGGCAATGGCACAAAATACAGTGGTGGTTGATCCTTCCTGTGCTCATCACCGGAATCCTTATTGGAATCGTCGGCCATCGTGGCGAGCAGCGGCAATATCAGCCGATGATATCCGAGGCAGAGGTGCGCTTCGGGGATGTCATTGTTGATCCTGCTGCCAGAGAGATTCGCTTTCCCGGCCAGGTTCGGCAGAATGAGAGTTGGGTGCGATTTATCGTCTATCTCACCAGCTACCGCTGGCTGGAAGAGGAAGCGGCGATTATCTCGCCAGCGAATCTCATCGATCTCCAAAAGGCGATCGCCCTGTTCGACTGGCAACTGTGGGATCAATTATGGTTCAGGGAAATAACCGGCCAAAAGATAGAGGTTTACCTCACATGGCCCGGCGGCGGGAAGGTGGAAGCGAATGAATTGATACGATTGCCTTACCATTTAGGGATCGGTGATTTAGTCTTTCTTGGTTCACCTTTCTTTGACCCGCTTTTTCTCGCTTATTGTGCTCAAACCATGGTCTGTATTGCGCTAAAGCATCGATACCGATGCCCGCTCTTTTTCCTGCAGGAGAGTGTGAAAGAGAAGTTCACCAGACCTTGCGGCACCGCCGGATACCAGCTTGATGGCATACGACTACCCCCACCCGGAACCGAAGTCACCGTGATTATCCGGGTTCCCGGCCTCACTTAAGGGAAGTGGATGATAGAAGAAGTGATCATGCTATTTATTCTGGGAATTACCGTCTCCTTTGGACCGTGTATCGCTCACTGTTCCCTGGTGATTCTGCCATACATTGCCGCTACTGCCAAAGACTGGAAAGGCGGATTCAGGGTGATATTAATATTTTCGGTTGTGCGTTTGGCTATCTATGGAACACTGGGTCTCTTGGCAGGCCTGCTGGGGCGAGCTATTATTGAGCAACTGTTGCAATTTGAGGCCCAGATAATGATTGTCGGCGGGGTAATTATTGCCTCTCTGGGGCTGTATATCTTCCTGCGCAGAGATGGGATGCCCCGTTGTCAAGCCGCCACTTGCAAGCACCAAGCCGGTATAAGAGGCTCTGCCCTACTAGGGATCTCTGCTGGAGTATTGCCCTGTCTGCCGCTTTTAGGTGTGCTTACATTTACTGCGCTCTATGCCCAAGATCTGTGGCAGGGCGCATTTTATGGATTGGCCTTCGGTGCAGGAAAATTCTTTTCGCCTCTTATCGTGTTAGGGATGCTCGCCGGTAGCGCCTCGGCATTTCTGACACGCTACGGCAGAGCATTCAGCTATTTCACGAGGCTCTGCGGGGCTCTTCTTATTGTCATCGGGATCAGCTTGATCGTTCCGGAGTTGTTGCCCCGATGGTAGTTTGGCAAATACGAAATATCAAAAATGAAAATGCAAAATGACAAATCAAAATTTAAAATTGAGTTTAAGAAAAGGTTATATGCCTTTACTTTAAAGCTTATAGAGTTCCTGGACAAATTACCCCCAAGACAATGTATCCAGGCGCATTGGTGATCAATTACTGTTAAGTGGGACAAGCATCATAGGTAATTATATTGAAGGGCAGTCAGCAAGCAGCAAGAAAGATTTTACTAATTACTTTAACACGTCACTCAAGTCAGCCAATGAGAGCAAATTGTGGTTTGCGTTACTTCGTGATAGCCATCGTGTTAAGCAAGAGGATGTGGATTGGTTCATAAGAGAGTTAACTGAAATTTCTAATATCTTTGCTTCAAGCATTTTAACGCTTAAAGACAAAAAATAAATTTGATATTTTATATGCAACTTTCATTTTGCATTTTGCATTTTGATTTTTGATATATTAAAATGGCAGGAGGTGTTGATATGTGGAAAATCTTGACGCCACGCCGAAAAACGAGTAACTATATCTTCATCGGTATCATTGCCATCAGTGCTATGGTAGGACTGGGACTGGCGTCTGCCTTCCTATGGCACCATGCCGGCTCACCAGAGGAGGAGCGGCCTGCCTTACTCCTTGTTGGATTGCCGGAGCAGGAGTCTATCGATCCTCTACATGAGGCGATGTTCTTCCAGGAAATGGCCGATAACAAGGTTCGGTGCCGACTCTGCTTTCTGAACTGTATTATCCCTGAAGGGGAGCGTGGTATCTGTCGGGTGAGAGTAAATCACGCCGGCCGGCTCTATACCCTAGTTCACAGTCGCGTAGTCTCCTGGCAGGTGATGCCGGTGGAGAAAGATACGATGCAACACTTGCTCCCTGGGG
>JAJOKM010000102.1:3770-3973 GCA_021129835.1 Thermodesulfovibrionales bacterium
CGAGCTTGTCGCCTTTAGGCACGAGGCAATGTTCTTCCAGGAAATGGCCGATAACAAGGTTCAATGCCAACTCTGCTTTCTGGATTGTATTATCCCCGACGGTCACCGTGGTATCTGTCGGGTGAGAGTAAATCACGCCGGCCGGCTCTATACACTGGTTCACAGTCGCGTAGTCTCCTGGCAGGTGATGCCGGTGGAGAAAG
>JAJOKM010000023.1 GCA_021129835.1 Thermodesulfovibrionales bacterium
ATAAGACCCCTCGTGTCGCTCGGGGTGACATTTTCGGGACTTTTGCAAGAGGCTCTATAAATCAGGTCTTCTTAAATGCCATTGTGCGCCTTGCTCATACGCATAAGCAGCCTTTAAAATAGTCTCTTCATCAAAATGTCTGCCAATTATCTGTAGCCCTATGGGCAGATTGCTGTTTGTAAAGCCACAGGGAATAGAGATGGCCGGCAGGCCGGCAAGGTTAACAGATATTGTAAATATGTCAGATAAATACATCTGGAGCAGGTCTGACGTTTTTTCACCAATCTTAAATGCGACAGTAGGGGATGTAGGTGTGATGATTACATCCACCTCTTTAAAGGCATTATCAAAGTCCTGCTTTATTAATGTCCTAACCTGCTCTGACTTTCTGTAATAGGCCTCATAATAGCCTGCCGAAAGGACATATGTCCCGAGCATTATCCTCCTTTTGACCTCTACTCCAAAGCCTTCTGTCCTTGTATTTCGATACATATCGAGCAAATTCTTCCCCTCGGCCCTAAATCCATACTTGACACCGTCAAACCTTGCAAGGTTTGAGGATGCCTCTGCTGTGGCAAGGATATAGTATGCAGCGACTGCATAGCCTGTATGAGGTAACGATATCTCTACCACATTAGCGCCAAGAGTTTCGAGTCTCTTTATTGCTGAATGCACGGAATCCTCGACCTCTCTGTCCATACCTTCAGTAAAGTATTCGGTGGGAATTCCTATCTTTAACCCCTTTATTTCCTTGCCCAGCGCCTCCGTAAAATCAGGGACATTAACCGCCGCCGATGTTGAATCCAGAGGGTCATGTCCTGCTATGGCATTCAGCATTATTGCAGCATCGGTTACATTTTTGGTAATAGGGCCTATCTGATCAAGGGATGAAGCAAAGGCAACGAGTCCATACCTCGAGACACGACCATAGGTCGGCTTCAGCCCAACAACCCCGCAAAAGGATGCAGGCTGTCTTATAGAGCCTCCAGTATCAGAGCCAATGGCTGCCGCACACTCACCAGCAGCCACGGCAGTTGCAGATCCACCACTGCTCCCCCCCGAAACACGGCCTAAATCCCAAGGATTCCTCGTCACATGAAAGGCCGAATTCTCTGTAGAAGACCCCATCGCAAATTCGTCGAGATTCGTCTTGCCAATCAGGATATATCCCTGCTCGCTTAACCGCTTTGTAACAGTGCTTTCGTATGGCGGCACAAAATTATAAAGCATTTTAGAGGCACAAGTGGTCAATATCCCCTTGGTGCATAAATTGTCCTTTATGGCAATAGGTATCCCAGCAATATGACCTTCCTTAATTGTTTTCCCCACACCCTCTGCCGACTTATAGGCATTATCCCTTGTTATCGTGATAAAAGACCCTACTTTATCTTCTATCTCATCGATACGGCTGTAGATATCATCAATAATCTCTTGCGGCCTTATTTCTTGAGCCCTAAGAGACCTCCGTAACTCCGAAATACTGAGTTCATTGAGCCCCAATATAGCCTCCTTATCTCTTCTGTGAATACCATTGCTCTTCACTTGCCGTTGCGAACGAAGTGAAGCAATCTTGGCGGGATTGCCACGCCCTTCGGGCTCGCAATGGCATTTTCATGCCCTTTTGTGTACTGAAAGCAGATGTCGGTTTCATTGAGCAATGGCTTGTGCTGAGATTACACTCTATTTGTTCGCATTCACCAACTTTTGAAGCGCCTCCTTTGCAGCGGCCTTTTGCGCACTCTTTTTGCTCTCCCCTGTTCCTCTCCCATATGACCGTCCATTCATATAGACCTCGGCAGTAAAGATCTTTTTGTGTTCCTCTCCTTCCTGGTTGACAACCCTGTATTCAGGTAGTTTCCCAAAGATGCCCTGACATCTTTCTTGCAGCTCGCTTTTAGAGTCATAACCTTCCTCTTTAGAGATTACGCTTAATATCTTAGTTCTGAGAAGTCTCAATATTACAGACCTTATTGTCTCATACCCACTATCTAAAAATACGGCTCCGAATAACGCCTCTACCGCATCTGCCGAGATAGATCTCTTATTCCTTCCGCCAGTAGACTCTTCACCTCTGCCAAGCCTGAGATATTTGCCAAGTGACAGCCTTGAGGCTATCTCAAAAAGCAGAGAGCCCTTCACTAGGTAGGACTTCATTTTTGACATGCTGGCTTCTGTTAGTCTTTTATCATCAATAAAGAGGGTTTCGGCTATAACGAGGCCTAAGACAGAATCGCCTAAAAATTCCAGCCTTTCATTGTAGTAAGGGGCTTCATCAGGATTTTCATGATGATATGACTTGTGCGTGAGGGCATTTATCAGTAAGTCTTTATCTCTAAACTGATACCCTATGGATTTTTCAATATCCTCTATATTTTCTGAAAATGAGACAGGCATTTGTTCCACCGAAGCCGAAGGAGTTAGACATTGCATACTCAACATCCAGTTGTCTTGATTTGTTGGGGACATAATCGAGGTCACACTCAGGGTCAGGACTGTCAAGATTTATTGTAGGGGGCACGATGCTGTTATAGATGCTCAGGATAGAGAATATTGCCTCCACGACGCCAGAGGCGCCTAAAAGATGCCCAGTCATGGACTTTGTTGAGCTTACACACAATTTATAGGCATGTTCTCCAAATACAGTCTTGATTGCTGCTGTCTCTAATTCATCGCCATATTTAGTTGCTGTGCCATGGGCGTTTATGTAATTAATTATGCCAGGCTCGGCATCTGCATCGCGCAGAGATGATTTCATACATCTGGCAGCCCCTTCTCCATTAGGGGAGGGAGATGTGATGTGATAGGCATCACTGGACGTACCATAGCCTGCTATCTCGGCATATATCCTTGCGCCTCTCAGAATAGCGATATCGAGGGCTTCAAGTATTATTACCCCTGCGCCTTCCCCCATAACGAACCCATCTCTATCGGCATCGAATGGCTTACTCGCCTTTTCAGGGATATCATTGCGTGTTGACAACGCCTTCATGTTCGAGAAACCTGCAATCCCAAGTGGTGTTATAGAAGATTCTGTTCCGCCGGCAATCATCGCATCTGCATCGCCCCTCTGTATTACCTTAAAGGCATCTCCGATGGAGTGGCTGCCTGCTGCGCATGCTGTAGCAACAGAAAAGTTAGGTCCTTTTGCCCCGAATTTTATAGATACATTGCCCGCTGCAAGGTTGATTAATAGCATTGGGATAAAAAATGGTGACACCCGTTTATATCCCTTCTCCAGCAAGGCCTTATGGTAGTGCTCAAGAGCGGGAAGTCCTCCAATTCCAGCGCCGATACTCACTCCGACCTTTTCAGCATTTTTAGCGGTAATCTTCAATCCCGAATCCTCAACAGCCATCGTTGCGGCAGCCATTGACAGGTGTATAAACCTGTCCATCTTTTTTATCTCTTTTGTATCGCTGTATTGTCCTGGGTCAAAACCCTTGACTTCTCCTGCGATACGCACCGGAAACGAAGAGGCATCAAAATGCGTAATATAGCCTACTCCTGACCTTCCTTCAACGGCAGATCCCCATGATGCCTCTACACCAATACCAAGAGGTGTTACAAGACCCAAGCCGGTAATTGCTACCCTCTTTTTTCCCATCATCCACTCTTACTCTTTATGTAATCTATAGCGTCTTTGACCTTTAATATCTTTTGTGCGTCATCATCAGGTATCTCTATATTAAATGCCTCCTCAAGGGACATTACCATTTCAACGGTATCCAGAGAATCAGCGCCAAGGTCTTCCACAAAGGATGCATCGAGGGTTACTTCTGCCATGGTTACTCCTAACTGATTTGATATAATCTCCTTTACTTTTTCCTCTACCATTAATTTGCCTCCGTATTTTATTAGGCCCCTGACTATAAGCAATTGGCCATAGTTTACTGCCGAAATCAAAAATTACGAATCAAGGATGGAAAAACTCATCACTCATCAC
>JAJOKM010000088.1 GCA_021129835.1 Thermodesulfovibrionales bacterium
TAATCACTCCTTCCATAGCATTGTCTCCTGGTTATGGGTCCTGGCCAGCATGTCATTAACTGCCTCTATCAGCTTAGAAGTTGTCATAATCTCCTTTTGATGATACAATGCTAAAGCTTTCAATACCGCCCAATCAAAAGACGTCAAGATTATTATTTTACCTCTTTCCCGGCTATGGAAAGAAGCTTGTTATATTTCTCATACTTGTCATCATTCCACTTCTTTTTTGGTTGAATCACCTCCAGCATTTTCTCAGCTATCGCTCTTAAAACATCAGATGATACTTCCAGCCCATCCAAATAGGGAACGAGCCCGATATTTACAGAATCCATTCCCTTGAATGAAATATCTTTTAGGGCGTCTCTCTCTTCCATTTTAATGCTTTTAACAAATTCCACAAACTGTTCCGGATTACAGCTAGGCTTAAGTTTATTAAGTCTGGCTATTAATGAATTATCCTCTTCTATTTTTATATTCCCGGATTGTTGATTGGGGGAAGCTTTTGGTTCGCATTCCTTGAAGTATCCATAGCCAACATTAGTTTTACCTCCAGCGCCAAGATCGGTTAATCCTCCCACAAGCCAGGCTTTGGCTTTATGGAGAAGCTCCTCATCTCTCGAATGAATACCAAAAGAAAATCTTTGCCCCGGGGCTACCGCAAGGAAGGTTACCGGCACCGGGTTCAGATAATCTGCCGGTGGAATCGTATTGCCGCTGCTGTCTTTCTTGTCCTGATAATATTCACCAAAGTGAGGATTCATTATGTCTAAATCAAGCTCAGGGAACTCAGTCGGCAAACCGTCCATAAAAAATACTTTGCCTTGCTGCTTCTTGGCTGTATGGGCCGGGTCTTTACTCTCAGAGCCAAATATATCCAGCAACTCCTCCTTAGAAGCATTATCTGCAATTTCCGCATAAGCTCTGGCCAGTCCCTTCAATCCGCTGACGGGAAGATAGGGGAATCCGTATAAGGGATGAAGGGTGATTCCGGTTTCAGTTACGCTGGTGCCGCCAAGACCGAGTATCAGTCTTGTGTCTGTTACCATTTCAATAGATTCGACCTGCCAGTTGCAATTTTGCAGTCCTTGCATAATTGCCTGTTGGCGCATATTTAATTCTTTAAGGCATTTCTCACTCTCTATTTTATCAAAGCCAGAAATTATTTCGGTGAGAAATTGATGCTTCAGGTTAATTTTTTCTTTTTTCCTTTTATCATTTAAATGTTTGAATTCAGTTTGAAATGCCTCATTTGAATTATCTTTTTCAGTCCATATTAGTGAATATTTATTATATAGCAAGCCTAAGTTGGAAAATTGTTTTATAAGCTGCTGACGATTATCAGCTAATAATATATCTTTACGAAACGGGAGCTTATAAGGAATTTTAACCGGCATCCGCTTCTCCCTCTTTTGATAAAGCAGTGGCAAATCTCTTAACCCAGGCAAGAAAGGCTAAGGCCTCCTCTGTAGCCATTTTGTAACCCGGCACCTCTTCATTGACAACCCGTTCAATCAAGTCGCCATCTTGAGTCCAGACAACATTATCAGAAAGCCATTTGCTAAGGTGTTCATACAGAAGATTGCACTCTTTACTTTTTTTAGAAATAAAAAAGGCAAGTGTCTGCCCCAGTCCATTTGTCAGGATCATAATGGGAGCGCTTTTGGCTAAAGAGGCATAACTATCAATTAAGCTACTGGGAACTTTGTTTACCAAATCCCAGGCTATTTTTGCCCTTTCCTGCTCTTTAGAGATTATCATTGTCCCCTCCATTCAGAAAATTGACCTTCACAATACCTTTGCCGATGGTGGCATCTCCACCGAATTGGAGGCGTTGACCATTTATATCGCTGACAAATTCCATTACCTGCTTATAGTTTTTAAGCTCCCCCCTTCTATCCTCGTCGCAGGCAGGATCATGAGCCATTACCACTGAATAAAGCAAGGAATCTGATGACAAAGACTCTTCATAAAAAAGCGCTCTCCGATCAACTGTCTTGGTCGTGTTGTTAATCTTTATTCTTGCCTGCACCTCTGTAGATTGTTTTACAAAATCCCTGAAGGCATTATCGGTAAGGACAACTAAATCTATTTTTACCTTTTCTCTCCAGAAATCATATTCGCTGCCTTTGGGAATAGCATTATCCGCTATCCATGCGGATGCTTTTTTAACAGCAGCATCTTCTTCAAAATCAAAGGCATATTCTTCCAGGACAATCTTGCCGTTACCAGCAGAGACCTTATTGCCTTCAACTCCCAAAACTTTATCTCCTACATCCAGAGGGATATCCCAGGGAATGTTTTCTACCTTAGCCATTGCCAGATCTCTTTTGAATCTGCTTAGCGCCAATCGTGAAGTGAGGTAAGCAAAGACACCGTTTAGGGAGCGGACAGGAAAAAGCAGCAGCCGGGCATCTGTAAAAGTGGCGGCTCCGGCATGATCTTCTCCTTCCTTCCGGCTAAAATCCGGACCGAATGTCCATTTGATTTTTGCATCTGCTTCGCCATACCTATTTTCAAACCACTCTCTCACCACCCCCTTTATCCCTGACGCCTGGCAGACGGGATAATCGGTGTAGTTCTCTCTCTGAATGGGTAGGTCAACTACACCGATACTTGTGCCGCTGCCGCAGTGAAGAGATGTTTCAGTATAAACAAACATAACTTTTGCTGTCTTAAACATGATCAGTATCCTCCTATTAAGCTTATTCCAAAGCCCTCTTGGGCTCTTTGATCACTTATTGAGCGTAGCCACATTTTCTCAAAGACCTCATCAATATCACTTCCCCTAAGTTCAAAATAATACACACTTCCAGCAGGCACGGCCTTTTCCATAACTTTCGACATCTTCTTGGCCAGGTCAAAACCGCCTATTCCAATAGGCTTACCCAGGCATCCAGCGACCAATTTTACCTCAACGCCATTAATCATTCCTTTCAGAGTATCTTTATCAATTCCTCCGGGCAACCACCCATTTTTAAATATGGCCGGGGTCAGCAAAACAACTTTAAAGCGATTATTATCTTTGATCTTTCCTTTAATCTCAGCAGGGGAAATATCATCCCAGGAGGATACGGCATAACATGCGGAACGATGATCGCCTCCGAGTCTTAAAATTCCTTTCTCCGGTAAAAGATTAACCCCTTCAAGCTCAACCGAGAAACCAACTCCCTCTTTTAAGCGGAAATATTCAACGCTATACAATCTTCCCTTTTCAGCACTTCTACTCGTTCTGTTTTTGCCTATTCCGGTTCTTTCTTCAACCTGATATATATAATCAGAATCCATAATATTTGAGGGGGCGCTCCCGAGCAGATAAGATTCCATTTCCCTCCCAGAGAGAAACCCGGAAGGGTTCTCCAATACCTTTTCTGTGGGATACCACAGATGAAGGAGTTCAGTTGGCAAGTCCGTCATAATTTTATTGTTTGGCATAGTTTCCGGTCTTAAAATAAACATTTTTCCCTTATCGCCGCCCTTTTTACAAACAATATCTTTAGGAGTGGGGAAGCACTGCTCCAATTTACCATTCACTTTTTTGGCCAGGGCAAGTTGACGCAGGGTTAAAGTTCCCAAGTCTCCGGGTGCGGGTGTCCCGATTTCATGGTAAAGTCTCTCTGGGATAACAGATTTATCACCTGAGGCAAATTTATTAAATTCAGACCATTCCACACTCAAAATGTGTGACCGTATGGCCCCATATATTGTTGAGGGCGGAGGGGGAAAAGAGCCTCTGGCAAAATGGTCGCTCTCTCCGGAGAAAGGCCTTCCATCGCGAAACATCAATACATCATTAGGCTCAACAAACAATCTCATCTGTT